>JAZNWI010000001.1:0-2552 GCA_045593305.1 Clostridia bacterium
TTCAGGCGTAGATTGAGGTGTTGTTTTTGTGATATATTTTATTTTTAATAAAAGACTGTGCTTGCACTTTGCTTGCAAAATCCACGAAAACGACATAAAACCCATAGAATATCTGGAAAAACCACACCACTTGTGGTAAGAAAAATAACTCATCCACACAAGATGTAGTATACAATGTCGAGTGGGAATAATACCGAATGGCTTACTAGTGCCCGAAAACCCTTGGAAATAAAGGGTTTTCGGGCATTTTATATTTTAATGAAAATGACTTTGCAACACTTTTGCAACACGCAGTGTGAATTTTATAAAAAGGAATGGTTGCAAGTGGCTATCAAGTTTATATAAAATTTTTTTGAATAGCCGCACATTTTACAGTCATAATCCGTTAAACATTATGAAGGGAGGTTTCGCTTAAAATGGATATTGAAGAACAATATGACAAAATATACCGCTATTGCTATTTCAAGATGTATGATGATCAAATAGCACAGGATATTACACAAGAAACCTTTCTTCGTTTTTGCAAGCAAGGATTAAATCTTGGCAGTGACAAAGAGTTGCCGTACTTATACACAATTGCAAAGAATCTGTGTATAGACCACTTTAGAAAGCGGACGGTTGAAAGTTTAGAAGAAATAACAGAAGAAGTTATAGATGACCCAACCGAAAACCTGATAAGTAATTTAACATTAAGAATGACTATATCAAAATTGCCGGAAGATGAACAAGAGTTGATTTTCCTACGATATGTAAATGAAGTATCCATTACAACGATTTGCAAAATCACCGGCTTATCCCGCTTTGCTGTATATCGGAAATTATCTAAATCTTTGAAATGGTTGAAAGAGGAATTATTGAAGGAGGGATTTTCAAATGGATAATAAATTAAAACGGAACATTCAAAAAGCATTTGAAGCCCCGAGGCCAAACCGGCAGGAAAAGGCACGATTTTTAAGAGCATTACCTCAACCGAGAATTAGTATGTTCCGCTTTATATTAGTACAGGCATCATACATGAGGAAAATGACATTGGTGTTTTCTGTTCTGTTGCTGCTGCCTGCGGTGATCGGGGCTAATTATATCAGCGAGAATACATTATGGATCGTGTCTGCGTTTGTGCCGATTTTAGGGCTTTTGGCAGTAGCGGAAAGCACCCGCTCTACGATGTATGGAATGAGTGAATTTGAAATGTCTACCCGGTTTTCTTTGAAAAGTGTGGTGATGGCAAGAATGAGCGTTTTAGGCGTACTTGATTTCATTGTTTTAGTCTGTGCCATTCCATTGTGTTACACCGGAAGCGGATTTTCTTTATTGCAAACAGGACTATATCTGCTTGTACCATATATGCTGACTGTCAACATCAGCTTATGGATCATTCGACGCTTCCAAGGCCAAGAAACGGTTTATGTATGTATGAGTGTTGCAGCATTGATTGGCGGAGCTAATGTCGGACTGCATTTTATCACAGATCTTATATACCAAAATGCCAACATTGTCTGGTGGTTTATTCTATTAGTTCTCCTGTTCGCAGGAATGGCGCATGAGATATATTTAGCAATAAAACAAACGGAGGAATATACATGGAACTTGTCATTGACAGACTAACAAAGCAATTTCAAAACAAAATCGCAGTGGACCGTATCAGCCTGCGTTTGCATAGTGGAGTTTTTGGCCTTTTAGGCACCAACGGTGCTGGGAAAACTACCCTTATGCGTATGCTCTGTGGAATCCTGCAGCCTACAGGCGGTACGATCGCTTTCGACGGTATGGACGTCCGTGAAGAAGGCTATCGTGCAGTATTAGGGTACCTGCCTCAGGATTTTGGCTATTATCCTGAATTTACTGCTATGGATTTTCTGTTGTATATGGCGGCATTGAAGGGGCTGCCCAAGAAGTCAGCGAAACGGCGAGCAAATGAACTTCTGGAATTGGTCGGTCTGCAAGACATGGGCCGCAAAAAGATTAAAACATTTTCGGGCGGTATGAAGCAGCGACTGGGGATCGCTCAAGCACTGCTGAACAACCCGAAGCTGCTGATCCTCGACGAACCCACCGCCGGATTGGACCCCAAAGAACGCGTGCGCTTCCGAAACCTTATTGGACAACTCGGCAAAGACAGTATCGTACTTCTCTCTACTCATATCGTTTCCGACATCGAGCATATTGCCGATGAGATACTTATGATGAAAGATGGAAATCTGATTTACCACGGAGCATGGGATGAACAAATGGGTGATTTAGAGAGCTTCTATCTTGCGCAATTTGAGGAGGGTAGTCATGAATAATCTGTTTACCCTGTATGGTTATGAACTGAAAAAGCTTGTGCAGAAGAAGCTGCTGTGGATATCTTTTCTCGTCTGCATGGCAGTTATTGGCTTTTCTATCCTGTTTCCTTTAATGGGCAGTTATTTGGTAAACGGCACGTATGTAGGTACAAACTATGAAGAGCATCTAATCAATCAAGAATACCGCAAAGCACTTAGCGGCAAATCCATAGACCAAGCTCTACTGGAGGAAACCATTGCCGCCTACAAGGATTTGCCCATAGACAC
>JAZNWI010000002.1:0-4165 GCA_045593305.1 Clostridia bacterium
ACATCCAGGAAATGCGTCTTGTATTCCCGGACGAAGTTAAGGAAGCAAAATGGGTAAAGGAAGAAAGAGAAAGAATCCTTGCTGAAGCTCAGACTCGTAGCGAAACTATGATTAAGAACGCTGAAGAAAAGGTTGTTCAGATGATCGATGAACACGAGATCACAAAGCAGGCTGTTGAGCAGGCAAACCAAATGGTTAACGATGCTCAGACAAAGGCTATGGAAATCAAAACTGACTGTGATCAGTATGCTGACGATATCCTTAACGATCTTGAAAAGCGTCTTGATATGCTACTTCGCAAGGTTCATGACGATAAGACTTATTTTGAAAACAAATAAGAAAAAACAAAAAATATTTGTATAACTTTGGCTATGCCGTTTATGGTATAGCCTTGTTTTACTAGTGAAGTAAATTTACGGGTGATTGTATGCTTTATAAATCAAACAGCGTAAGGGAAACTGCTAATATTGCATCAGCTTTTGCCAAAACCTTAAATCCTGGAGATGTTGTATGTCTTTGGGGAGATTTAGGGGTTGGTAAGACAGCTTTTGCTGGCGGACTTTCTAAAGGACTTGGTGTTACGGAATATATCTCAAGTCCTACTTTTACTGTGGTAAATTGCTATAATGGAAAATTTCCGGTTTATCACTTTGATGTTTACAGAATAGCAGACCCTGAAGAAATGTACGAAATAGGTTATGAGGAATATGTTTATGGTGATGGCGTTTCAATAATTGAATGGCCACAACTTATTCAGGAAATACTGCCAGAAGAAAGATATGATGTTACCATTTCAAAAAATTTAAATGTTCATACAGATTTTCGTGAAATTACTATTGAAAAACGAGGGAAATGATGAAAATTTTAGCAGTAGACACTTCATCAAATGTTGCATCTGCAGCTATCGTAGATGATAATAAGCTTGTATGCGAATGTGTGCTGAATAACAAATTAACACATTCTCAGACGCTTTTACCTATGATTGATGAGGTTTTCAAAAAAAGTGAACTGACCCCACAAGATATTGATGTTTTTGCGGTATCTTCAGGCCCGGGTTCTTTTACGGGACTAAGAATTGGCGTAACAACTATAAAAGGCCTGGCTCATGCGACAGACAAGCCTGTATGCGGAGTAAATACTCTTGAGGCACTTGCCTACAATTTGCCTTTTTGTCCACATATAATAGCTCCTATAATGGATGCAAGGCGTGAACAGGTATATAATGCTTTTTACAAATGGGAAAATAGCGTTTTAAAAGAAATTGCAGAACCAAGAGCAATAAGTCTTGAGGAATGTTTGAATGAACTTTTAAAACTTGATGAAAAGGTAGTATTTTTAGGTGACGGAGTGGCAGTATTCCGTGATAAGATTAAAGATACACTAAAAGAAAAAGCATTTTTTTCACCACAACTTGCTTGCACGGGTAGAGCGGCTTGCGTTGCAGAAGCGGCAAAAAATAAAGAAACAATAAATTATGGAGAGCTTGCACCGGCATATTTGAGAAAATCTCAGGCAGAGCGTGAAGCAGAGGAAAGGGAGGCAAAATAATGCTAGCAATTGGTTGTGACCACGGCGGATTTGAACTTAAAGGACATATTATTAATCACCTGAAAAATATTGGTGTAGAATTTAAAGATTTTGGATGCTATGATGAAAATAGCGTGGATTATCCTGATATTGCTGAAAAAGTTGGCAGAGCTGTAGTAGCAGGCGAATGTGAAAACGGTATTTTGATTTGCGGAACAGGAATTGGTATTTCTATTGCTGCAAATAAGATTCCAGGGGTTCGTGCGGCACTTTGCAGCGATGTTTATTCAGCAAAAATGACAAAGCAACACAATAATGCAAATATCATTTGCCTTGGTGGACGCGTAACTGGCCGTGAACTTGCATGCATGATTGTAGACGCATGGCTTGGCGCTGAATTTGAAGGTGGAAGACACCAGAACAGAATAGACAAGATACATAATCTTGAAAAATAAAAGAGATGCAAGAGCATCTCTTTTTTTAATATAAAAATTCGTATTTATATGAGAAATCAATTTGTTTAAAGATGTTCTCAAGCTTCTTTGAAAAGTAAACTGTATCATCAGTTATAAATACGCCCATTGCGCCATAGCTTTCAAGTAGCTTATGACCTTCCTCAACTCCTGCGACGAATGCAGCAGTTGAAAGCACATCCGCAAGCTCTGAGCTTTCACAGATAACAGTAACACTGTGGACACCGCTATCTGCAGGATAACCGGTTTTTGGGTCTAAAATGTGGTGATAACGCTTTCCATCAATTTCCACATAACGCTGATAGTCACCTGATGTCACAACAGCGAGATTTTCAGCAGTAATGTATCCGATAATTGTGCTTTCATCCTTTGGACTTTGTATGCCTATTTTCCAGTTTTCACCGGTTGGCTTTTTGCCCATAGCATAAGTGTTTCCACCAAGATTTATTAAGGCAGAAGCGACACCTTTTTCTATAAGCTTTTCCTTTAATCTGTCGGTTATATACCCTTTGGCAATAGCACCAAGATTAATGTCTTTAGTGTTTTTTGCTAGCTCAATTTCTTCCTTTGAAGGAATACTGTCAGGCGAACCGGCAATATTCCACAGTTTGATAAGCCTGTCTAAATATATTGAAAAGTATTCAGGGTGATTATCTGTAAACTCACTTCCTGAAGAAATGGCCTGTTGCAAGTCGGCGGAGGCAGAAATGCCATCCCTTGTGTTAAGCTTGAATAGGGTAGAATTTTCATCTTCAGCAGAAAATTCGCTTTGGCAGAACTTCAGATACTCTTCGCATATAGAAAGTGGCTTGTCTGATTTTGAAACAATTGTTATATAACAAACTGTGTCAAGGTAGTCAGTATAAGTTGCCTTGTGCATACGGGGTGTACTGTTCTGTAAAATAAACATCATTGCAAGGATACCTATCAGTAATAAATAGAAAGCAATATGTTTTTTGGTATTATTTTTCACAATTCAATCTCCGGTTTTTCTAAAGTAATTTTTCCGATTTTACATCCACGAAGCTCGTCTATAAGAATGTTTGCGGCGCGCTCTGTGTCAATTTCACCGCCTGAAATAACGCAGCCACGCTTTCTTCCGATTAGCTCTAATATTTCATGACCTGCAAGACCATCTATATTGTCAAGCTTGTATCTTTCGCATAAGTTCTGAGCGTAGTTGTCTCTCAGATATTCAAGAAGGGAATAGGCCAAAAGCTCAATTTCCATAATCTCGTCACGAATAGCACCGGTATATGCAAGGTTTACTGCAACCCTTTGGTCCTCAAATTTTGGTGGCAGGATACCCGGTGTATCTAAAAGTTCAAGGCCGTTTGCAAGACGAATCCACTGTTTAGCGCGGGTAACACCCGGACGGTCACCAGTCTTTGCACTTGCTTTTCCGGAGAGACGGTTAATCAGAGTGGACTTTCCAACATTCGGGATACCAACCATCATAATCTTAACACCAATGTTTCTTCCGGCTGCTTGTGCTTTTTCAATCTTTTCGCGAATAAGCTCGCGTGCTTCCGGTGCAATTTTATTTATTCCAAGTCCTGTTGCACAGCTTATAGGGATAACTTTAATGCCTTGACTCTGATACCACTTTGTCCACTTATCAGTAACAGAAGCGTCTGCAAGGTCGTATTTGTTCATAACAACAAGTCTTGGTTTGTTTATAATAATGTCGTCAAAGTTTGGGTTTCTTCCGGAAAAAGGGATTCTTGCATCAAGAATTTCAACAACCACATCAATATTCTTAAGATTCTCCTCAATCATACGGCGTGTTTTAGCCATATGTCCCGGATACCACTGTAAATTTTGCATATTTCACCTCATAAAAAAGCTTTTGATAAAAGCCCCGCCTGCGGGCGTGGGAATAATGTAGCAATTTTGTTATTACGGAAATTACAACTAAAAAGTAGTAATTTCCTGCATAATAAAAATTTGAGACGGAATATAATTATTCCGTCTTTCCAACTGCATTAAATGGCCAAATTCTGAATTGTGATTTACCTTCTATGGCTTCAAAAGGCACCTGACCTAAAGAAGATGAGCGGGAGTCGGTACTGTTACCACGGTTATCACCCATAACAAATACATGTCCTTCTTCTACAGTAACAGGGTAGGAAACGCTGTAGTCGGTTATTCGTGTGATTCCGTCA
>JAZNWI010000003.1:0-3504 GCA_045593305.1 Clostridia bacterium
ACCAAAACTGTAGAAAATGCAATGTTAATGGAAAGCGGCAAGTTAATTAGTGTATCGCTTTTTCCAAGCTGCCCGGAAAGCCTTGCAGCCTCTGCATGAAGCTGTTCCAAGGTCGGGTTAACAATTGCCGGCATATTTCCGTAAGCCGGAATGAAGCTTGCAAAAGCTGCTTCAATACCTCGTGTTATTGTGGCTGTATCAATAATTCTATTTACTGCAGAAATAACAGAGCCTAATGAAATAGGAATAGAAATCATAAGGATGCTTTTGAACATCTGTGAAAGTGGTTTGATTTCTACTTCTGCGGTGGAAGAATTTAGTTTTTTAAGAATTGCTTTTCTTCTTCTTGAGTAGAAAAGAATCAGATACAAGAAGCTGAAAACCGTAGAAAGGGTTGTCGCAACCTGTGCGCCTGATGCCATGTATGCAGCGCGAAGGTCTGCATCATTTTCAGGAACGTTTAAAATGCCTGTCATGATAAATGGAACAGACGCCATTAAATATACGATAACAACTGTGAACAGGCATTTAAAGAATTGCTCCAAAACCTGCGAATTGCTTGTTGCTTTCATATTCTCCATACCGGTAAAATAGCCTCTCACAACAGAGGACAAGCATACAAAAAGTATGGACGGTGCAAGGCATCTTAAAACATACTGTGTTCCCGGAAGCCTTATAACAGAAAATGCGATAAAGTCCGCACCGAAATACAAAAGGCAAGATGCAACTGCACCCACAATACCAAAAAGAAGCATGGCAGATTTAAAAATCCTGAATGCACCGCGGTAGTCGCCTATGGCATTTCGCTCCGAAGTCATTTTTGAAATAGCATTCGGAATACCGATAGAGGATATAGCAAGTAAAAGGGTGTATATTTGAAAACCTGAGTTCAGGTATCCGTTTCCAAGGTCTCCAAACCCTTTAATATTAGTAATAACAACGCGGTACACCATTCCCAGAAGCTTAACAGCAACCTGAGAGAACATAACCATCGCCACATTGGCCATAAAAGATTTTTTCTTATCTTGAGTACCCATTATAATTCTCCTAAAATAAAATTCCAACATTAATATTATACGACAATTTTCCACTATTATCAAGTAAATGTGGAAAAATGTAGTATTATTGTAAAATAAACGCATTTTTCCTTGACAATATCCCATAAAAATAGTAAAATATATAATGATGTAATATGGGTTTTTACGGGTTAAAATGAGGAGAATGCGTATGGGACTATTAACAAACCAAATGGCAGTCAACTTTATAGTAAGCATCATTGAATTGGTAAAAATCAGAATAGAAATAAAAAAGAACAACAAATAGTGTATAGTAGGAGTGAAAAATATGCTGATTACCAAAGCACCTAAGGGTACTGAGGATTTATTGCCACAGGATAGCTACAAGTGGCAGTATCTTGAAAAGAATTTTAAGGAGATATGCGACAACTTTGGATATAAAGAAATTCGTGTACCAACTTTTGAACATACCGAGCTTTTTGAACGCGGCGTGGGTGATACCACCGATGTTGTGGAAAAGCAGATGTACACCTTTAACGATAAAGGCGGAAGAAGTGTAACGCTAAGACCTGAAGGCACAGCTTCTGTTGCAAGAAGTTATTTAGAGAATAACCTTTATGCAGGTGTTTTACCGCTTAAGATGTGGTATAATGTACCATGCTTCCGTTACGAAAATAAGCAAAAGGGAAGACTTCGTGAATTTCACCAGTTCGGAATCGAGGCCTTTGGCTCAAAAGGTCCTGCAATAGATGCAGAGGTTGTGACCCTTGCTTATACATTCTTAACAAGAGTAGGATTAACAGACTTATCTGTTAACATAAACAGTATAGGCTGTCCTGAATGCAGAAAGAAATATTCTGAAGCATTAAGAGATTTCTTAAGACCAAAGTATGACGAGCTTTGCGAAACCTGTAAGGGCAGATTTGAGAGAAATCCGCTTAGAATTTTAGACTGTAAGTCAGAAATTTGTCAGGATCTTGCAAAGGATGCACCAAGACTTTTGGACTATATTTGTGACGATTGTCGTGACCACTTTGAAAGCTTTAAAAAAGCTCTTTCCAATATGGGAATTGACTACAAAGTAGATAGCGGAATTGTTCGTGGTCTTGACTACTACACAAAGACAGTATTTGAGATAATTTCAGGACCATTCACAGTCTGCGGCGGAGGAAGATATGACGGACTTGTTGAAGAGTTTGGCGGAGATCCAACACCTGCAATCGGTTTTGGTCTTGGTATTGAAAGACTTTTAATAAGGCTTGCAGAAACCGGCGTAGAAATCCCTGATGACAAAAAACCGGACATCTATATTGCACCATTGGGTGATGCCGCACAGGATAAGGCACAGGTTATTGCATATACCCTGCGAATAGCTGGTATTAAGGCGGAAACTGACCTTATCGGCAGAGGATTAAAGCCACAGATGAAATATTCTGACAAAATCGGTGCAAAGTACACCTTGGTTTTGGGTGACAGCGAAATTGAAACAGGCAAAGTAAGACTAAAAAATATGGAAACCGGAGAACAAACCGAGTGGGAAATAGACAAGCTTTGCGAATTTTTTAAATAAACAAAAAGGATGGGACTATAGAATGGATACAATGAAAGGCTTAAAGCGTACACACTACTGCGGAGAAGTTAATGGCATCGGAAACACAGTGGTTGTTGGCGGATATGTACAGAAAATAAGAGATATGGGAACTCTTATCTTTATTGATTTAAGAGACAGAACAGGTATTGTTCAGCTTGCTTTTGATACCGAAACTGCAAGGGATGTTTTTGAAAAGGCATCACAGTGCCACTCTGAATATGTGCTTATGGCAAAGGGTCAGGTAAGAGAAAGAGAAAGCAAGAATGCTGCAATTGCCACAGGAGATATCGAAATTTTTGTTGACGATTTGAGAATACTTGCAAAGGCACAGACACCACCGTTTGAAATTACAGACGAAACAAATGTAAACGAAGAGCTAAGACTAAAATACAGATATTTAGACCTTAGAAGAAAACCTCTTCAGGATAATATCATTATGAGAAGCAAAATTGCAAAGGTAGCTCGTGACTACTTTGCAGATAACGGCTTTATTGAAATTGAAACACCAATGATGATGAAATCAACTCCTGAGGGTGCCCGTGATTATCTTGTTCCATCAAGAATTCACCATGGAAAGTTCTATGCACTTCCACAGTCACCACAAATTTATAAACAGCTTCTAATGATTGCAGGTTATGACAGATACATTCAGCTTGCAAGATGCTTCAGAGATGAGGACCTTCGTGCAGACCGTCAGCCTGAATTTACACAGATAGATATGGAAATGTCTTTTGTTGAAGTTGAGGACATACTGGAAATTGTTGAAGGTCTTATCACAACACTTTTCCGCGAAGTTTTAGGAAAAGAAATAACAGTTCCATTGCCACGCTTAACATATCGTGAAGCTATGGAAAGATATGGCTCAGATAAGCCTGATACAAGATTTGGTATGGAAAT
>JAZNWI010000004.1:0-2895 GCA_045593305.1 Clostridia bacterium
CTTGTTATGCTCATGATAGCTTGTAAGTTGCTTTTTTATTCCGAAATGATTGAGAAGCTGAACCGTTCTTCGGGTATCCTCGCAAGCTATAAGGTCAGCATTTTGGAATGCCTCAAGGCATCTTGCTGAAATATCACCAAGGTTCCCGATAGGTGTTGCACACAAATATAAAATTCCGCTCATCGTCCGTAAATCCTCTTAAGTTCCAAAGTTTCTTCACCGTTTTCATCAAAAAGATATAACGGTGGCATAATGCGAAGCTCCCGTCCGCCCATGAATGTTCCGTCCACAAGCACTAAGCTTGGCTCGCTGTCTGCCTGTTTATGTACAAACCGAATTCGCTTCGGTTCGATTTTATTTTCTCGCATAAGGCAAAGTATGTCTGCTGTCCGTGTTGGCTTATGCACCAGCACAAGATGCCCCTGCTGTTTTAAAAGCGCACCTGCAGTAGAAATAACATCCTCCAAAGTACACAAAACCTCATGCCTTGAAATTGTTTTTGTGTCAAATTCGTTTTTAACCGCAGTTCCTATCGGCATATATGGCGGATTGCAGGTGATTAAATCAAACTGTCTTTTCCCATAAATTTTCGCACCGTTTTTAATATCACCACAGTCAAAATGAACTCTGTCTGAAAGATTATTAATTTTCAAAGTCCGTTCTGCCGTATCAAAAATTTCTTTTTGAATTTCAATGCCGAAAATTTTTGGAATGTTGGTTTTTGCTGACATCAAAACAGGAACAATTCCGCTTCCTGTACACATATCAAGCATCTTTTCTGCCTTTAAATCCTTGGCAAAGTCGGAAAGCAAAACAGCATCTATACCAAAACGGAATCCGTCTTTTTTCTGAATAATCTGAAGATTTGAAATCTGCAAATCTTCTAATGTTTCGTCATCTTTTACCAAATCAGCATTTTGTAAACACATAGCTATCATTTTCACTCATCTTATCAATGTTATCTGCAACAGCCCCTGCACCACGAACAGGGCAACCCTGTGCATCTTCCGCCAAAAACACCTTTACGCCAAGGTCAATTCTGAGTTTCTTGGCAAGTCCGAAAAGCTGTGCGCCACCGCCGACTAAAAGTATTCCATCTTCCATAATATCGCCTAAAAGTTCTGTCGGTGTTTCGTCAAGGGCAGTTTTAATTTCTTTCGCAATTTTATCTAAAAGCGGACAGAATATCTCGCGAATCTCTTCTGAATGGATAACTATTTTTTCAGGCTTGCGTGTTTTTGTGTTGTATCCACTTATTACGGTTGTTTCGTCATTCTCTTTCTGGAATGCACATCCTATTTCCTTTTTAACACGCTCTGCTGTATGAACGCCAATTTTAAGGTCATGATTTTCTTCTATCTTTTCGATTATGGCCCTGGTAAAATCGTTTCCGCCTATGCGTACTAATCTTCCTGTTACGGTTTGACCTACAGAAATTGATGCAATATTACATTTTCCGCCACCCAAATCCACAATCATCATACCACGAGCAAGGCTGACATCACAATTTGCACCGATTGCACCTGCAACAGGTGATTCCATTAAATACACCTCTCGCATTTCCGCAGCCATAACAGCGTCACGAACGGCACGGCGTTCAACATCGGTTATTCCGCAAGGAACTGTAGCTACAACTCTTGGCTTTATAACGCCACCGATAACCTTTCCCAAAATTTCGTTTATCAGCCTGCATGCCATTTCGTAGTCGGTAATAACTCCGCCCTCCAGCGGTTTTACAACAGCATAGGTTTCAGGGTTTTTGCCAAGCATTTCATAGGCTTCCTTGCCTACTGCCACAATATTGTCGTTATATTCATCATAAGCGATAACCGCAGGCTCGTCTACTATTGTTCCTTTATAATATATTCTTATATTTTCAGTTCCCAAGTCAATGGCAACATCATTCGTAAGAGCTCCCAGCTTCATCAAAAATTTCCTCCCAAGTTATATCATATTTATATTTTAACTCAAACCAAAGGAAAAATCAATAAAAACTATTGAATTTACAATATTTGAATGTTATAATTAAAGGATACCAAGAAAGGAAGGTACAAACTGTGAAAATATCAGATAAAGACATTAAAAAAATCTGTTCTGACAATATTTTCAGGACTGGTCTGGACTATTTTCGTGAAGGCCGAGTTCACCTGAGGACCCGTGCCGAAGACCAAATAACTTCAGCAGTTGACAGCGATAAGGTCTATAATGTTCATATTTCTTTTGACGAGTCAGGCAATATTTCCGAAACCTTTTGTACCTGCCCTTATTTTCAAACAATGAATGCAAACTGTAAGCACATAGTTGCAACTTTGAAAACCCGTCAGGCTGAGCTTTTATCAGGTGAGGATTTTTCCGATATGGATGCAAAAACGGCACAGGATTTGTGCCTTGAATTTGAAGCACTTTCAAATGAAAAAGCACAGCTTCATGCAGGTTTTGTTTTCAGAATAAGCACAAATCACAGGCGGGAATGCTCCTATAGTGCATCTATCACTCTTGGAAATTCCGATACCCCTATCGCAGGTTGTGAAAGTTTTCTTTCATCACTTTCGCAGGGTACTGACTACAAGCTTTCTAAACATAAATCTTTCTCCACAAAAACTTTTTGTTTTAATGAGCCGGAGCGTACCATTCTTGATATTCTGGCAGAAGCTTACCAGAACAAAGCCGGAAGCTCCTCGGTTTATACTCAAACACTTACTATGACGGAGTTCGGCAGTTTTACTGCAAAAAGACTGCTTCCATACCTTGCCAATGCCGACTGCAAATTTGTGGTTGACGGAATGCTTCAGCCGAACCTGCAGATTTTGGAGGATGACCCTGATATTTTGGTGGATGTAACTGCCACCGACAGCGGAATTAATATCTCCGTTCCACAGACAGGAATTGCGGTTA
>JAZNWI010000005.1:0-1684 GCA_045593305.1 Clostridia bacterium
CACTCTTTTAACCCACGATAGTAAAACAATTTCAAATTATCTTCAATGATAAAGGGTACAATGCTATGTTTCAAGCACTCTTTAAACATGATGAGCCTTCCAACTCTACCGTTACCATCTTGGAATGGATGAATCTTCTCAAAAGCAACATGAAACTCCAAAATATCTTCCAACGTTTTATTTTCTTTAGCGTTATATTTTGCGAGCAGTTCTTTCATTTTAACGGCAACTTCTTCCGGCAAAGTTGTTTCCACACCACCAACTTCATTTGGCAACTTTTTATAATCGCCAACAACGAACCAATCCTTACGAGCATCACTTGTTCCAGTTTTTAAAACTAAGTGCAATTCTTTAATAAATTTTTCCGTAAGATTTGCTTTAGCATTATCAATAATCATATCAATGCAACGAAAGTGGTTTACTGTTTCAATAACATCATCCACATTCAGCACTTCATTTTCAACACCAATAGTGTTGGTCTCAAAAATAAATCTTGTCTGCTCGTGGGTAAGACGACTTCCCTCAATATGGTTGGAGTTATATGTTAAATCAATCTGCGTTTTATGATAGATACCGCCAGAGTATTTACTTGTCTTTTCTTCTTGCAAAATGCCTAGCAAAGTTTTAGATTGTTGTTTTTTATTAGAACGCTCAGGCTTTCCTGCATCTTTCGGAATTTGCCATGTCTTTCCATTTAAAACGGCGTCTTCCACCCGACCTTGAGCACAATAGTTTCTAACGCTTCGTTCAGAAACACACCATTTCTTTGCAATCTCTGAAGCTGTAAGGTAATTCATAGACTTACCTCCCAAAATAAAAAGTATTTTATGAATTCTTAACTCTACTAAAAATTATAACACATTATCGGCAAAAAGAATATTCCCATCACCTGAAAAGGAAACGTTTTTGCCGATAGCGTTTTTCAACAAAAAAATTTTTTGAAAGATGTCCGCTTTTACTTTCTCGTGGGCAACTTATATAATGAGAAGTTTTTACCTTTTTTCTTTGGTAGTTTCTTTTTTGGGTGTAGTCTATCCTTTTGCGATTTTTCCAGAAGAGCAAAAGCACCTAATATTTTCACACACTCCTCACAAGGCTTTTCCTATGCTTTGTCGAATTAAGTAACAAAAGATAGTGACAGGAGGTATTCTTATGAGAAGCAAAAAATGGATTGCAGCAGCTTTGATTTGTGGTTTTATTTTTGGTAACGCAATGGCACCTGCGAGTGCAGGCATTTTCGATAAAGTTCTTAAAGGTGGTTTAGTTGGTGTAGTTGTAGACGCAACTGCTCCGCAAATTGACAAAGCCATCAACGCAATTACTGCTAAGCATGGTTTAAGTAGCACCTACGCAACAAAAGTTGTACCCATCGTTGCAGTTGGTGATGGTAGCCGTGCAGGCGCAGCGCAAGTTTCCGGTCCGCAAGAACTTGTTGACCAATGCCAAGCAGCACTGCAAATTGAGCAGACAATCTTAGGCGTGCGTGCTATGATTTTGATTCCTATCGACAAGGTTGCTATCAAAAACATCAACCGTATTCAAGGTGTAGGCGTTGCCGCACAACTGGATGTTAAGTTGTAAAATTATATAAAACTAAAGAAAAAGCTCCGCTAATTGCGGAGCTTTTTCTTTACGCAAATTATCTTGTTAGTTTGCCAATAAGGGTACGCCCCCCAAACTGAAT
>JAZNWI010000006.1:0-63387 GCA_045593305.1 Clostridia bacterium
CGCGGATACGCTCCGCCATCTCTTTGATTTTCAAATTAATATCCATTGAGTTTTCCATAATAAAAATTCTCCTTTTCCTGAGGCAAAAAAAATCTCGCCTCAAAGTATAAGTTAAACCTTTGAGACGAGTGTAAAAAATTCACCCGCGGTACCACTCAAATTGCGATTTAAAAAACGCCACTCTCAGGGTCCAACAACCCATATGCATTTACGCAGCAATCACGGAAAGGTTCTACTAACTCTTTGAAAGTTTTCTTCCTTTCAGCTCGGAAGCTACAAACACAAATCATCCCCTATGGCTCACACCAACCGCCATTTCTCTTGAAGGTTCACAACCTGTGCCCTCTTCGTCAAAGCCTTTAATTGTTATTAATTTTACCACAGATTTTTTATTGTGTCAAGTATTAATTTGCATTCACTATTGCCTCAACATTTTCCTCGGAATATTCTATTTCCGAAGAATACATCCTTGCAACATCAAGTGCTTTTTCAAAATCCTGTTTAAAGCACATTGCACCTATAACATAACAGCCGGAAAGTGCAAATTTAATTTCTTTTATATTACCCTTGAAATGACGAAATATAAAATAGCAGGCAAGCTGTACAAAATAGATTTGTAATTTTTCATCTTTGAATACAGCATCATCAAAGCTCTTTATTTTCTCAAGCTCTGCTTTCCAGCTTTGATCAAGCATTTCCAAGGACATATAAAGTCTGTATGCTTCCTCAGGACAAAACACAAAACCAACATTATCTGCAAGGTTGGAAAATCTTTGGGCAACGGTTTTTGTTCTGTGGTGCAGGTCATCAAAAAGCTTCTGCCTTTTTACAAAGAAATCCTTTTCCTCATCCGTTGCATCATCAGGCACAGGAATAAAGAACTTTTCTTTTTGTGAAAGTATAATCCTTGCCGCTTCTTCGCAGCAAATCCCTAAACCGATTTCTTCAAAGGATAAATAAAAGTTTCGAAATCTTGGATGCAGATAACATATATCACATATCGCACCGTCACCGTACTGTGTTATAATATCGCAAAGACCATTCTTATTAAGAAATGGGCAATGTTCATCCTCACGCAACTTAAAGTGTGGCACATCGCCTTCAATATTTGTTCTTATTTTATCCGCAAGTTCACCTTCAAGCGAATTGTAAAGCTCCATTGTATCTTCGTCTATATCAATTTCCCAACCAATGCAACAGCTGTGTTTGCATCGGTCTGCTATACATTTAAATTTGTGATAGTAATTTGGATACACATCCATTATTTAATACTCCTCTGCTATTTCCTTCAACATATCCCATGATCCATCGGCCGTCAAAATATAAAATTTTCTGCTTTGTTTCATAGCTAAATAGTGCCTTAATAGTACGCAGTACATTCATCTGGCCATCGGTCACCTAAGCTCACGATTTATAATTTAGCTGAATAGATTTAACTATTTCGAGTCCATTCTAACACATTTTATAAAAAAACACAACAAAAAACGGTACATCCAAAATGATGTACCGTTTAAAACTTAAATTAGTTAAGTTCAGCGAAGTATTTGATTGTTCTAACCATCTGGCTTGTGTATGAGTTTTCGTTATCATACCAAGAAACAACCTGTACCTGTGTATAATCTGTGCCTTCGATAGGTGATACCATTGTTTGAGTAGCATCGAACAATGAACCGTATTTCATACCGATAACGTCTGAAGAAACAAGTTCTTCTTCTGTGTATCCGTATGATTCTGTAGCAGCAGCCTTCATAGCAGCATTGATTTCATCAACCGTAACCTTACCCTTAACAACTGCAACAAGAATTGTTGTAGAACCTGTAGGTGTAGGTACACGCTGAGCTGAACCGATAAGCTTACCGTTAAGTTCAGGAATAACAAGACCGATAGCCTTTGCAGCACCTGTTGAGTTAGGAACAATGTTCACTGCAGCAGCACGGGATCTTCTAAGGTCACCCTTACGCTGTGGACCGTCAAGAGTCATCTGGTCGCCTGTGTAAGCGTGGATTGTACTCATAATACCGCTCTGGATAGGAGCAAGGTCATTAAGAGCCTTAGCCATTGGAGCCAAGCAGTTTGTTGTACATGAAGCAGCTGAAATAACTGTATCGTCAGCTGTTAGAGTATCGTGGTTTACATTGTAAACGATTGTAGGAAGGTCGTTACCTGCAGGAGCAGATATAACTACCTTTTTAGCACCAGCTTCGATATGAGCTGAAGCCTTTTCCTTTGATGTGTAGAAACCTGTACATTCCAATACAACATCAACGCCTATTTTACCCCAAGGAAGGTCTTTAGCATCTTTTTCAGCATAAATCTTGATTTCTTTACCGTCAACTGTGATTGAATCTTCACCAGCTGATACAGTATCACAAAGAGCATATCTGCCTTGAGATGAGTCATATTTCAAAAGATGAGCAAGCATTTTAGGGCTTGTCAAGTCGTTGATAGCAACAACCTCATAACCTTCTGCACCGAACATCTGACGGAAAGCCAAACGACCGATACGACCAAAACCATTAATTGCAACTTTTACTGCCATTTTTAGTTTCCTCCTAAAAATAATATATATTGTTATAATTTACACTAAAATATATAATATAACATTTTTTAAAAAAATACAAGTGTTTTTTAAAATTTTATGAAATTATCCTATGTTATATTACATTAACAGCGTTTTTTAGATATTTTTAGACAAAAATTTAAGTACATTTATCTTTTTACTTTCAGCATTTGCATCCTTACCGAATATTCCATCCCACAAATCAAGTGCACTTACAAGCTCTGACGGGATAATTGCATAATTTGAATTTTCTATGTAATCAAGTAAAAACTGTATTGATTTTTTAAGGTGCCATCTGTACATTTTAACATTTGCACAATTATTACAGAAGTCACTGACTATGCCAGCTGTATGGAATGCTATTGCTTCTTTACTTCGTGAGGATGTAGGTATAAATCTGCCGTTTGCACGCTGTTTTTTCATAATTTCAGCAAACTGAATTTCTCTTACAGAATGAATCATTGTCTTTTCCTCACAGTTTAAAGATGGTTCATACCAATCTGATGAAATACGAAAATTTTTATCTATATCGCATTCACAGTTATACCATCCTGATTTATCAGATATATTAAACGCCGTATATTTGCTGTGTACTGAATATTCAACAGACCTGTTTATGACAGCCTGTTTAAGCATAAACTTCTTTTGTTCATCAGCATAGGAAAGCTCATTTAAAAGATTTTTTATACTTTCATAACCGAAACGGTACTGTACTTCCTCCCCCCCTTCAATTATATGTTCTACACGAACCGATGTTACAATTTCCCTGCCGTCCACTGTTCCTTTAATAAACACTTCGGCAGGAGGGGTATCTATGTATTTGAACATTATATTTATTCTTTCACCGCAGTGTATTTTGTTGAATATCCTTGGAGTAACCTCTGAAACAGATGTATCAAAACGCATAACAGCATTATCTATTGAAGGCGAAAGTATTACATTAAAAGCCTTTACAATAGTATCATCTATACGCTCTGTATGACCGATAAGCCTTGTTTTTCCTCCTGTAACAGAAGACAGCTCGTTTAAAAACTCCTGATTAAGTGCCATATCAAAGCCAAAGTTGTAAAATCGCACACCGCTGTGCTCTTTCGCATAATTTAAAATGCTGGCATTACCACCGATACGGCCGTCGGATATAAAGATAACAACTGCCTCTTTCGTCATATTATATATTTCCGTCAGGGGTCTGAAAAATTCCGGTACGCCCTGCTGTACATAGGATGTTATCCATTTTGTTGCAGCACGAAGAGTATCATCATTTAAAGGCACATATTCATATGCAAAAAAAGTGTTTTCCGACTGGGCAAATGCAATGTTGAATCTGTCCCCCTCACCAAGTGCACGGATGCACAGATTAAGGGCATTTTTCACCTGCTGAATTTTCCGTGTATTCATATCATCGGAAACATCCACCAAAAACATATAGTCACGGTGTGTTTTTTCAAAGACATCAAGAGCAGGTACAAAAGAACAATTTATATAATTTTCATACTTTATAAATTTTGGCTCGTACATTGCCACGGAGAAAACATCAAGAACAATATCCTTATCCGTCTGTACAGAGTCTTTTAAAAATACCTCTACACAGTTTTCACCGTAAGCTGCCACAATTTCGTGGGTAGGTGAAACAACATTCTTTATGTTAAAATTTTTACAGTTTACATATAGGTTTATGTTATAATTTATTTCTTCAAAAAGACTTTCAAGACCAATCTGACTGCCAAAATACATAAAACGGGGTGCTATGCCTGTGGGAATTACAATGCGTGTGCGCTCGTTATCGGAATCAAGCTGTCTTACATAGCATATATCTATGACCACAACATCATCTGCACATATTTCACCCAGTTCTACCTCCAGACCATTTGAACGGTAATTGGAAAAATAAGGTGCAAATTCCGTTTTTGCATCCTTAGGACGAATTGATGAGGTAAACTGTCTGTCATTTACGGAGGCACAAAAGGAAACCATCTGCATAGTATCCGTTACAGGAAACACAAAATTAACATCCGCCTTTGCCTGATTGCAAACATAGCGGTGTACAAGACGAAACAAGCCAAAATCTCCTGTTACATCAGCTTTGCAGTCTATCTTTTCAGGTACAAGTACATTCCCTGTTTTATCCACAAGTCCGTATGACACAACAACACCCCCTCTTTATAAATAATACACTCTTTTCATTATACTAAAAAGTATTGCAAATTTCAACAAAAAATGATAAAATTAATTAAAAGAGGTGTTTAATAAATGCAGAAAACAAAAACAGATGATGAGATTATAAAGAATATAGCAAGAGTTTCTCACGAATTACAGACTCCGCTTAATCTTGTAAATGCCACTGCAAAGCTTGTATCCCATCAGAATAAATTCGATCCAAAGCTAAGAAAATATATGCGGAATATAGTTAACAACTGCAACAAAATGACAATGATTATCAGCAATATTCTTGACCCTGATACACTTACTCTCCCACATTTTGAAAAGGTAAAAATAAGACAGTTTTTTGATTCAATTTATTACACTGTACGACCATATTTTCGCGGACTTGGGGTAACACTTAAACTGGACTACGATACAGAACACGAATATGCAATTCTTTCCCCTGTTATTTTGGAAAGAATCATTTTAAACCTTATGACAAATGCAATTAAGTTTAATAAAAGCGAAAAAAAGGTTGTCCGTTTCAGAGTTACCGACAGAAAAGGGTATATTGTTTTTTCAGTAAAGGATAACGGCATAGGTATTTCACCTGAGAATCTTGAACATATTACTGAGGAATTTTTCCGTGTAGATAATGACTTTACAAAGGGTATTGGACTTGGTCTTTCAATAGTTAAGAGATATACCGAAAGAATGAATGGTAAGCTCAAAATAAAAAGCACATTAGGTAAGGGCACAGAGGTTTGTGTCTACATTCCTCACAAACCTGAAGACAACATATTTGAGAGCAGGGAAGCCGTATACACTCACTATCCCGAAAAGGCATCTTATGATATAGAGTTCTCCCAATTTTACGACGCAGAATAATCAACTGCCGTATATTTTAAATATTTCGTCAGTGTACGAGCCATCGTTGTTATAGATAACAAGAGGTGGCTCTGTTTTTATATAAGCCTTTGCACACTTTCGTCCCTCCACCATTACCATAACAGGAGGTTTATTTATATTGGAATGTATATAGCGAATACGCTTTGGTTCCAGTTTAACATTGCGCATTTCACATATAATATCTGAAAGCCGTTCAGGACGGTGAATCATATAAAATCTGCCGTATGGCTTTAAAATTCTTGAAGCTGTATTAACTACATCACTGAGTTTACAACATATCTCATGCCGTGAAATTTTAAGCTTGTCCTCTTGATTTACCATTCCTGTATCAGCTGTTTTATAGGGGGGATTGCATATAACCGCATTATACTGGCACTGGGTCTTATAACCCACAAGATCTGCATTAATAATATTAATTTTATCTTTAAGTTCATTCATAGCCACACTTCTTTTTGCCATTTCTGCCACTTCGTTCTGAATTTCAATACCGTCAATATGCTTTGCCTCTGTTTTTGCCGCAAGCAAAAGCGGAATAATTCCTGTACCTGTTCCAATATCCATTACAACATCATTTCGTTTTATTTCTGCAAAATCAGAAAGTAAAACAGCATCTATTCCAAAGCAGAACCACTTTGTATTTTGTATTATTTTAAGCTCTCTGCCGTTAGAGAGTTTACACTGAAGGTCATCTATTCTTTCATTCTCATATAAATTCATATCCATACTCCTAAAAAAAGAGCAAACATTTTAAAAAATGCTTGCTCTATAAAATTAAAATTATCTCCTGTAGCCGCCGCTACGCTTATTATCCATATTACGCTTAATGGCAGACATTTTTTCTTCGCTGTCTTGCATAAACTGTTTCATTTTTTCTTCAAATGACATTTCTGCAGCACTTCCGCCAAAGGAAACCTGTGCAGGAACTCTTGCCTGTTTCTTTTGCGTTTCTTCCAGTGCTTTTTTAATAGAAAGACTAACTTTACCATTGTCATCAACTGACAAGACCTTTACCTTAACCTCGTCGCCTTCCTTTAAAAAATCATTTATATCCTTTACAAATGACAAAGCAACCTCTGATATATGTACAAGACCTGTCTTTCCTCCGTCCATCTGGACAAAGGCGCCAAAATTAGTTATACCCGTAACCTTACCGTCTACTATCTTACCAACTTCAAGTTGCATTAAAAAATTTCCTCCCGAAACCACAAAAATTTAATTTTCAAAAGTGGAATCAATAAAAACAATTTCATCAGGTGCGGCATAACCAAGTTCTGTACGGGCATACTGCTCGATATATTCTGGTGTATTTACCCTTTCCTTTTCTGCAGCAAGAGCATTTCTTTCTTCTTTAACAACCTCAATTTGTGAATTAATTGCACTAAGCTCTGCTTTTTTATTGTTTATATTAATCTGCTGTACAATAACGGTGTATCCGACATAAACAAAAAAACCTAAGAAAACAAGTGTTCTTGCTAATGTTTTTTTAATTTTGGCAGGTTTTTTATTGTTCAAATGTCGTCACCACCCTTTAAATAAAATTATACACTAGAAATTATACTATAAATTTATTTATTTGTAAATAGTTTTTTTGAAAAATTTTGTATTTTTTGCAAAAAAATCACAAAGATAACACAACATCTTCTATTTCTGTAAATTTTAATTCGATATTTGTCTTATATGTTGTGCCGGGTTTTAGGATTTTAAGTTCATTTTCTCTGCGCATTACATCCCTGCCTTCTATTGAGCAGTTGGAAGGTTCAAGTCCCAGTACATATTCGTTTTCACCCATCATCTTCCATTCAACAAATCTGTCAAGTGTTGATTTATCATATGAAATTACAATGCCCTTATTTATATCAGGGTTGTATATACCAACAGATGCAACACCGTCTTTTTCCTTGACATCGTAATAAAAGCACATTTCTTCATAATCATGCTGAGGCTTTTCCATAACAAGCTTTGAGTCAAAGCCTGACTGTGCATGGTCATTTTTGCCAACAGCTGAATTATGGGGAATAACAACCTTTGCATTTTCGCTAAGCAACGGATAACCCATATTCATATGATACAATATCATACAGGGAGCATCCTTTGCACCTGTATTTTCTATTTCATCACTAATAACAACTTTGTTTTCATTTTTTGAAAAAGTGTATGTACGCTTCATTACAAGTTTTGTACCAAATACAGATGTATCCCTTATCTCACCAAATACTGTTATATTTTCTTCATCCTCTGTATACCAGTAATTATCACAGGGAATATTAGAAACAGTACCGTGCATAGGAACAAACTCTCCGTTATCTGTACATGGTGCACCTACACCCTGTAATCCGCAAGTTGTAAGGAATCCCGCAGTGAAGGATTTTAAAAAATCATTCTTATCGTAAAAGGAAGGCGCCACATAGCCTGCAGGTGAAAAATAGCCCATATTACAGCCCATATAGCTTACTCTTGAAATATCCATACAACGATCAGGTGAAAGTGTAAACTGCAGACCTTTTCCGTTACGCACCTCTAAAAGTGTAAGCCCCTTTCCCCTTCCCTTAGAAAGTGTCATTTCGTCTACACCGCTTACCTGTGACGGATGCCCTAGATATTTTTTCATATCTCATTCTCCTTTATCTTTTGAATTTTTTTAATATTTTTAATCTAAAATTTATTTTCTTGGGAATTGATAATATTTTTTTCCGTGTAAAAGTAATTGCAACAAAAAAAGGTTTATTTAAAACCCTTGCCAAAAAAGACAATGGCATTAAAAGTATCTTAACAGCAAATCCTATTATTTTTTTTAGTAAAAAAAAGAGCTTTGCAAGTATTAAAATAACATATCGGCTTATTGTTTTAAAATACAAAAGTGCGCCCAGCAAGGTGGCAATAAACATAAAAAAACGAAACTCACCATCGTTAAGCTTAAGGCATAGACAAAACATTATAATGGTTATGGTTATCCACAACAGGACATCTTTAAGGCAGTTTAATAAAAAACCGCCTTTTAAAACACTCAGTGCATCAAAAACAACAGCAAATATACTGCCTGACAGAAAAAAAACCGCAAAAACAAGCAGATGATGTAATATTGATACATTCATAAGAGCACCTATTTAAACAGCTTTGAAAAGAAGCTTCCCTTACCGCTATAACTGTTGTTAAAGACACAGCTGTCTATTTCTCCGTCAACCACAAGCTCTCCCGTATCAACATTAAGCTTGTTTATGTGCAAATCAGCACCCTTTACAACAAGAGCACCTGCACAGGTTATAGCAGTAAAACCTCCCTCGTCAAAGTTGTCAATATCCTCTACACCGGAGACGCTTAATTTGCTTCTGTCCTCAAGTAATATATTGCACGCCTGTCTTTCCTTGCGTATTTTTCCTTCTTCCATACAAATCACTCCCAAAATATTATATTCTAATATATTGGGAGGCAATAACAAATATTACAAAATGACTTTGTAAAGCTCTGATGCTTCATTTTTGAGAACATGCTCAGCAACATTTAAAATTTCAGCCTTAAATATTTTTTCACCAAAGCGGATTTCAATAACATCCCCCGTCTTAACATCAACAGATGCCTTTGCAACACGGCCGTTTACGGATACTCTGCCTTGGTCACATGCCTCATTCGCGACAGTTCTTCTTTTAATAATTCTCGAAACCTTTAAAAATTTATCTAATCTCATACAAACCTCTTATATCAAGTGAAATTTACCCAAAAGTCTTACTATCTTATCTCCCTTTGGCAACATACGGATATCATCTTCGTTAAATGCTCGTATCACTAAAAGCATTGCAAAATATACAAATACTGCAGCCACTACGGATACGCCAAGTGCTCCCACTGTTCCAAAGCCCAAAATACCGTTATACAGAAAATGCACTACAACACCCATTGTTCCGCCTGCAAATAAAGGCTTTACAATGTATTCCATAATACCAAAACGGCATTTTGTCTCTTTTATAATCCAAAACATATTAAGTACCATAACTGTAAAATAGCATACCATTGTACCTATGGGCGCACCGTCTATATTAAATTGCGGAATTGCAACAAGATTATAGTTTATTACCACCTTTATTATACCGCCGATTATCATATTCACAACAGGAATTACCGTTCTTCCGTATGCCTGTAGTATTGATGTTGTTATCTGTAAAAGAGAAACAAATATTATTGATATGGCAAGTTTTTGCAAAAGTGTTGTTGCAAGTGAGTCATGAAAAACCACCTGCAAAATAGGTGTTGCAAGAATATACATACCTATGGCACATGGAATTGCAAACAAAACAGTAAGCTTTACAACTGTATTTACTGCACGCTGTGCACCTATGCTGTCTTTCTTTGCAAGTGCGCCTGCAATTACAGGGACAACACTCATACCAAGTGCAACAACCATTGTAAGAGGAAAATTAAACAGAGTAATAGCTTTACCTGTATACATACCGTATAGTGAGTTTGCAAGCTGTTCATTCATTGAATATCCGTCAAAGCTTTCAAGGGTCGCTATGATTGACTGATATTTATTGATAAATTCAGGAGTAAGAATTTGAATATCCTGCAATCTTCTCATAACAGTGAACATATCTGCAAGGTTTGTCAATGAAGAAACAGATGCACCTATTGTAATGGGAACAGCTATACGAATAAGCTTTTTTGTTATATTTCTATAGGAGTCTGTAATCTCTCCTGATTTATATGGCTCCTTATTTTTCTTATAGAACAGAAACATTGCAAAAAGAGAAAAAAATCCAAGAACAGTACCCATAGTTACGCCAAAAACCGCACCTGCAGAAGCTTTTTCAACTGAATGGCTTATAAACATCCATGCAAAAAGGTAGCCGAATATTAGCTTACCAAGTGCCTCAATAACTTCAGAAATTGCTGTTGGGTACATATTCTGTCTTCCCTGAAAATAACCACGGAAAACAGCCATAAAGGAAACACACAAAACTGCAGGTGCTATAGCTTTTATTGCCATTAGAGAACGAGTGTTTTTTATCCAGCCTGATATATTTACTGCTCCGGCAAACAAAAACACACTGCCCAAAACACCTATAACCGCAAGAATACATATTGCAACTCTGAAAACGCGGTCCGCCTCCCGTGTTCTTTCAAGTGCAAGACTTTCTGCAACCATTTTTGATATTGCAGTAGGAAAACCCGCAGTAGCTACTATAAACATTATTGTATAAATCTGATATGCTGAATTAAAAAGTCCCATACCATCATCATGTATTAAAAATGTAAGAGGAATCTTGAAAAAGAAACCGATAAACTTGACAAGCAGTGCAGCCACAACAAGTATGAAAGCACCCTGTACAAAAGATTGCTTTTTATTTTTTGACATTTCAGTACCTCCTTGAATTACATATTACTACATTTATGTTAAATTTACAAGAAAAATTTATAAAAACACTTTTAATTCAGAAAAAAATTTGTTATAATACAATAATGTAGAATTATAGATTGAAAATTTTAATAACACAAATACAAAAAGGTGATATTATGAAAAAAATTACAGGCTTATTATTTACAGTTATTTTTTTAATACAAATTACAAGCTTGAGTGTTTATTCTGATACACAGTATGACGAAAACGGTAAAATTTTATCATACAGCACAACATACAATGGTGAAGAAAAATTATCCGTACCTCAAGTAAGCAAAGAACAAGCAGTTAATATTGCATTGGAGTTTATAAGTGAAACCTGCCCCGAAATCAGTTTTGAAATTGACCCTTTGCAAAATGAAATCTCACATACAAAATCATATCCTTACGGATACAATATTATATTTCCCAGAGTTATTAACGGAATACTTTACAGAGAAAATAATGTATCCTTCTTTATTGACAGCAAATACGGACAAATCGTATCATTTACAAATAATTTTGACAGTAATATCGTAACGGAAGACTTAACTGACCTTATAGATATTAAAACAGCCCGTAATATATACAAGTCATCCTTTGGTCTTAAACTGCAGTACAACAAAAAAATAGTTAATAATAAAATACGCACATACCTTTCCTATACAGCGGATGATATTATAATAAATGCATCTACACAAAACACTATTACGGAATACTACACAATACCTAAAGACGGATATTTTGATGTTGTAAACACAGCAGAAAAAGTATCGGGATATGTAGATGATACCAAGTCAATGTCAATTAACAGAGCAGACCTGATTTTAAGAAATATGACAGAGCTTGAAATTTCAGATGACTACTCTATAAACTCTGCTAATTATTTAAAAAATTACGATGGTACTTATCTTATTTCACTGCTTTATAAAAGCGGGACAAATACAAAGACAGCTACTTTAAATTCGACAAACGGCATTCTTGTTGAATACATCGACTCTTCTGCAGATATTCCGTCCCACAGCAAGGATTCTGAACTGGTTGCACAGGACTTTGCCGATAAGTATTATCAGGAATATTCTCAAAATTTTATAAAAAAGAAGAACACTGATTCCAAAAGTACAGTTTTACTGTATGAAAGAAAGGTTGACGATATACCCTATAAAAGCAACGGGCTATACATTTACTGTTCAGACGGTAAGCTTAAAAACATTTCGTTCGCATGGGATAATATTGAATTCCCATCTTTAGAATACCTTATTTCCGAGCAATATGCCTATGATCAATTTTTTAAAAAATGCGATTTGGAGCTTACATACTACAAGCGTGACAACGGTGTGCTGGTACCCGTTTACCGTAAATCTCTAAAAGGCACAGGCATATTTGACGCAGAATCGGGAAGACAGCTTGGCTATGACGGCAACTACTACAACAACCCAAAAGAAATAAAGTATCTTGATATTCAAAAACACTATTCAGGTAATATTGCAAAAAAACTTGCTGACTGCGATATTTATGTTTCATGGGGAAATGTGTATCTTGAGGACTATATCACACAGCAGGAATTTCTTTTGCTTATAAGCGAATTTATAGAAGGAACAAAACCCGTACTTAACACTACAGGTATAATTTCGGATGACCAGTCTGACATGCTTTATGCATATATGTTTTCCAACGGTATTTTAAGCCGTGATGAGGCAGACAATATGGCATATGTTACAAGAGCAGACGGTGTAAAATATCTGTTGAGAATACTTGGCCACGGTACAGTAGGCGATATGTCGGATATTTTCATCAAACACTTTGCAGACTCTGATGAAATACCGCAGGGTCTTACAGGATATGTTGAGCTGGCAAGAAGTCTTGGTCTTGTAAGCGGTACAACTGACAACAAATTCAAACCCAATGAATATCTTACAAACGGCGACAGCCTTATAATTATTTACAATCTTTTAGGGAGATAAAATGGACTACAAAGAAATTATAAAAAACAGATTTATAAAGCCGCTTTTGAATAAAGAAACAGGAAACATTGGAGTGGAGCTTGAATTCCCATTGCTTAATACTGAAAAAGCCCCCGTAGACCTATGTACGGCTAAAGGACTTTTTAATGTATTTTTAGAAAACGGATTTAAAACCGAGGATTATGACACAGACGGCAATCCTGCCTTTATTACAAACGGATACGGTGACTGCATATCTTACGACAATTCATACAACAATATTGAATTTTCCATGTATTTCGGCAATGACCTTACAAAAATAAAAGACAGATTCATAAATTACTTTAGAGCTGCACAGGATTATTTTAAAAAACATGGCCATATGATTACAGGTATGGGAACAAATCCCTACAAAAAGTACATTACACAAAGTCATGTTAGTTACCCTGTTTACAATATGGTTGACGATTATCTGCATAAATACAACTGCAGTGACACTCACGATTATCCTGATTTTCCTGCATATCTTTCATCAGTGCAGACACATCTTGATATACATCCTGATGACTTGCCTGCAACTGCAAATCTTTTTGCAAAAATTGATTTTTTAAGAGGTATGTTGTTTTCCAATTCACCTGATTTTGAATTTGAAAAAATATTGTGTTACCGGGATTTTTTATGGAGCAAAAGTGCATTTGGAATATGTAAAACAAATACAGGTGCAGTAGATGAGGAATACTCCTGTTTGGAGGATATTGCCCAAAGCTTTTACAAAAAACATATGTTCAACTGTATAAGGGATAACAGATATGAAACCTTTTACCCTATAAAAATTACTGAATATTTTAAGGATAATCCTGCATGCGATATTGAACAGTTTTTATCCTTCAGACATATTGAGGTAACCTGCAGAGGAACACTGGAAATACGAAGCGACTGCACACAGCCTCTTTGTGATGCATTTGCTCCTCCTGCGTTTAATCTGGGTATAGCACATAACATTAAAAGAGCTATTGAAAGAACTGCTGTTTTATTTGGAGAAAAAAATATAAAAAACTCATATCTTCGCAAATGTGTTTGTGAGGGTATTAAAATTAAAGAATTTAACAAACAGCAGCTTTGTGATTATGCAACAGATATGGTTTATATAGCAAAAGAGGGTCTTTTAAAAAGAGGTCTTGGGGAAGAAAAGCTTATTGAATGTCTATATGACAGGTCAAAAAAATTAGAATGTCCTGCTATGTATACCATAAGGCACAAGGACAAACTTGATGAGGTTATTGAAAAATACTCTATAATATAAATGGGAGATTACACAAAATGGACAGTATTATCTTGGCTTTTAAGGTCGTTTTTCCAATTCTTGTATATGTGTCAATAGGATATTTCTTTAAATGCATAAAGCTGTATGATGAAAAAAGCATAAGGGTTGCAAACGACCTTGTATTCAAGTTGTTTTTACCCTGCCTCTTATTTTACAACATATACACTACTCAAATAAGCAAAATTTTAAATGTAAGCCTTATAGCATATGCAATGATATTTATACTTTTGCTTTTTATAGTACTTATGGCTGTTGTTCCTTTATTTATTAAAGAAAACAGCAAAAAAGGGGTATTTATACAGGGTGTATTCCGTTCAAACTTTGTTTTGTTTGGTCTGCCTGTTACTGTATCCCTTATGGGGGAAGGCAACGCAGGGCTTACATCCCTTGCAATAGCATTTGTTGTTCCTCTATATAATGTGCTGGCAGTTATATGCCTTGAAAGCTTTAGAAAAAATCAAATCAATTTTTTAAATATATTAAAGGGAATTATTAAAAATCCACTTATAATATCATCTGCTTTAGGTGTTATATTCCTTGTATTTAAAATTGAAATTCCTGATTTTTGTGAAATAGTTGTGCGGGACCTTTCAAGGGTTGCTACCCCTCTTGCGCTTATTGGACTTGGCGGTTCTTTTACATTCAGGTCAGTTAAGGGTAATTTAAAAAAGCTATACTCTATTCTTGCTCTTAAACTAATATTTGTTCCTGTAACAGCTATTGCAATAAGTGCGTATATTTTCGGATTCCGCGGTGCAGCAATAGTTACATTAATTAGTGTTTTTGCCTCCCCCACTGCTGTTTCGTCATTTACAATGGCACAATCAATGGGCGGAGATTCTGACCTTGCAGCACAAACCGTGGTATTTACATCAATTTTTTCTATAATAACTGTATTTATAATAGTTGCAGTTACAAAAACGCTTAATCTTTTTTAGGAGGATAAAATAGTGAATATTGAACAATTAATAAATACTCTGCTTTCATGGGCAGTCAGCATTGCATCAAGACTGATTTTTGCCGCAATAATACTTATTGTCGGTTTTAAGATTTCTAAAACACTTATTAAATTGATGGACAAAAGCAGTGCTCTTGCAAAAATCGACCCTGCAGTGCGTTCTTTTGCAAAAAATTGTGCTTCTATAAGTATAAAAATAATGATTCTTCTTACTGCAGCAGGAATTCTTGGAATCAATATGGCATCATTTATTACTATTTTAGGTACGGTAGGTGTTGCTATTGGTCTTTCACTTCAGGGAAGTCTTTCAAATATAGCAGGAGGACTTATAATCCTTATATTCAAACCCTTTAAAATCGGTGATTTTATTACAGTTTCAGGTTCAAGCGGTACAGTTAGGGAAATAGGAATTTTCTACACACACCTCACAACTGTTGACAATGCGAAAATTATAATACCAAACAGTGTTGTTTCAAACGAAACCCTTATAAACGCAACAGAACAGGACCTTAGACGGGTTGACATTACCATTACGGTTGATTATGACAGCGACATCCAAAAAGTAAAGGATATTCTTTTGAATATTGCAAACAGCCATCCCAATGTTTTAAAGGAACCTGCTCCACCCGTTGCAAGGCTTTGTGCACACGGTGACAACGCTTTGGAATTTGCATTCCGTTCATGGTGTAAGTCTGAAAATTACTGGGATGTCAGGTTTGACCTTTTGGAAGAGGTAAAAAAAGAGTTTGACAAAAACGGTATTTCAATACCTTACCCTCAGCTTGATGTACATTTAAAAAATAAGGATGTTTAAATAATGAATAAAGATTTTTATGATATGATTAAACTGTTCGCCTATGGTGCTACAGGCAACGAAAGTATTGCTACATATGACTTTGATTATGAAAAAGTTATGTTCTATGCAAACGAACAGGGTATATGGCAAATTGTACACTATGCAGTTGAACAGTTAGTTAAGCAAAACAAAATAACTGTTGACCAAAACCTCTTTCAATTTACAAAAATGCAGGTTTTGATGTCCTGTGTTAAAAACGAACAAAAAATTGCTGTGTCGCATAACATTGCTGACGAATTCAACAAAAACAATATAGAAAACTGCATTATCAAAGGTGAAAGTCTTGCTATGCATTATTACAAACCCGAATGCAGAGTATCCGGCGATGTTGATATGTATATAGGAGATGCAGACCAATCAAAAGCTTGTAAGATTTTGACTGATTTTGGCTACAATGTTGAACAAAAATCAGATGACGCCAACCACTACAACTGCTTCCACCCTTCCTATGGTGAGCTTGAACTGCATACAACCCTTTATTATAAAATAATACAGGAAACCTGGTTTAAAAACACCCCTCTTGTTACAGAACAATTTATAAAATATGATAAATTCAGCACATTGGGCTACACTGACGGTTGTATAAATGTAGCACTGCATGGAATTAATCACTTTCTTACATCAGGTTTTGGTCTGAGACATATTATGGACTTTGTACTGTATGTTAAAAAGAATTATGAACACATTGATTTTGACCGGTTTTTCTCAATTATGAATAACCTGAAATACAATCGTTTTATAAATATAATTTTAGGTATTGGCAATGACTTTTTCGGAGTTGATTGCCCTGTCAATATAAGCTACACAAATGAAGAAACACAAAAAATAATTAACTTTATTTATGAGGGCGGTATTTTCGGCCACAAGCATAAAGATGCAAACACTTTTGAAATATACACCAATTTGAGAATTGCTAATTCACTTAATACTTCAGATTCAAATAAGGTTATGTCTAAATGGCGCAGAAAAAATGTTATAAAGGCACTTTCTTTTGCTCCGTCAAAAATGTACATTCACTATCCATACTGCAGAAAAAACAAACTAATGCTACCTATTGCATGGTGCAACCATATTGGCTACATTTTTAAAACAGCTTTTAAAAGGGGTAAAATTGTAAGAGATGTTATAAAGTACAAAACCCCGCAAACAAATGATATAATAGATAAAAAAATAGAATTGTTCAAGGAACTTGATATGATATAAAAAAGTGTTTTGAAAAACACATCAACCCCCTGCCCCCAGTCTTGGGGGATTAAGGTACACTTTTGTGTAATATAGGAAATTACAACATAAAAGTAGTAATTTTCTATAAGATAAAAAAAGCGGAGTCAAAAAAACTCCGCTTTCTTATGATTCCATTTGTTTTGCCAAAAAACCTGCCGCAGTCTGCGCAAGCTTTTCTTGTACTTCACCGTAGGTTTCATTACCGTCCTCTGCCAGAAACACCACAGAACCTATAGTATCCCCCTGTGAAACTATCGGGCACAACAATCCTGCCCAATATCTTTCTCCGCCGTCTACCACATTTAATTTCTTACTCATACCCTGTTTTGAAATATAAGTTTCCTTTTCCTCTATTACAGTTTCCATATCATCGGATATTTTTTTATCAAGCAATTCTTTTTTTGACGCGCCTGAAACTGCAATTACATTATCCTTATCTGTTATACAAATTCCGTGTCCTGAGGTTTTTGAAAGAATTTCAGCATATTGGCTTGCAAAAACACCAAGCTCTCCTATAGGGGAATATTTTTTGAATATAACCTCACCCTCACGGTCAGTATAAATTTCAAGAGGGTCGCCCTCACGGATTCTCATTGTACGGCGTATTTCCTTGGGAATGACCACTCTTCCAAGGTCATCTATTCTCCTTACAATTCCTGTTGCTTTCATATATAAATGGCTCCTTTTGGTTGATTTTATGATATTATTTTGTGCAAACAAGGAATTTTTATGTAAAGAAAAAATTGGTATAATTTTATTGGTAATTATTGACTTTTAGGTATATAAATGATATAATCTTACAAAAAAATAGTACATATTTATATGTGCAAAAAAAATTCAAATATGAAAGGATTAAAAAAATGAAGAGAGTTTTATGTTTAATCACACTACTTGCTATGGTACTTACAATATTACCTATGAATGTTTTTGCAGCAAATGAAGAACCCGTTGAAATATCTTTTACAGATATTACTGACGCTCACTATTGCACACAGGCTGCAACTGCACTTGCTAAACTGGGAATTTTGAAAGGTTACCTTGACGGTTCCTTCGGTCCTGAAAAAACAATTACAAGAGCTGAAATGGCTACCGTTGTATGCAGAATGATTCAGAGAGAAGAAGACGCTGAATACACAGTTGGTAAAACGGATTTTAAAGATGTAAAGGAAGACCATTGGGCAAGCGGTTTTATAAACATTGCCGCAAAACACAAAATTATAAACGGTTATGGTAACGGTGAATTCCGTCCTGAAAACAAAGTTAACTTTGAAGAAGCTGTTAAAATGGTAGTTTGTGCTTTTGGTTACGAAAAAGGTCTTGAATCAGATCCAAATGACTGGACTGCTATGTACTTTGAAGCTGCAGCTAAAAACGGCATCCTTGAAAACCTTAAAGGCGACAAGTGGCAACCCGCTACACGCGCGGATGTAGCAGTTATGGTATACAATGCTTTGGACACTCAGGAAATGCATTCTAAAATTCCTGCTATACCAACAACCTCTGTTGAAGCAGGCAAAGTAAAATCCGGTACAAAAGTTAAAGTCACATCTGTTACAATCGGTGCTGAAGTTTACTACACATTAGACGGTTCCATACCTACTGTTAACAGCACTAAGTATACTGTACCTTTGATAATTAATGAACCTACAACAATTAAAGCTTTTTCTGTTAAAAACGGCATACCTTCATCAGATATTATGGTTGTTGAATACACAATTAAATAAAGAGGTTAGAATAAAAAAATTATTGCTGTAATAAGTTTACTGATATTGATACTTTCACTTTCAGCTTGCGGTAGACCAACAAAAAACGGTTGCGATGCAACCGTTTTTTGTATCTTAAGATTCCTTTTTAAAATCCAGCTGTGAAAGTATAATACCTGCAAAAATAAGAACACATCCAAGCATGGAAACTGGTGACATTCTGTCCCCCAAAAGCATCCAACAACCTATGGCTGCAAACACAGATTCAAGGGAAAATATAATTGCCGCTTCTGTTGGTTTGGAATTCTTTTGACCAAGTACCTGAAGCGTGTAAGCAACACCTGATGACATAACACCTGCATAAAGTATAGGTATCATTGCAAGTTGGATATTTGCGAAAGAAAAACTACCCATTTCAAACACAAACATAAGTATAAGGTTAATTACGCCACAGGTAAAAAACTGAACTGATGAATACATTATAGGATTAACCTTATCTACATATTTATCTATTGCAATAATATGAAGTGCCCAGAAAAATGCACCTGCAAAGCAGATTATATCCCCAAATTCTATTTTTTCAACCCCAACTACACTTACAAAGTAAAGTCCTGCAACCGCAAAAAATGCACCTATCCATGTATTGACAGAAGTCTTTTTTTTCATAAACAATCCGAATACGGGAACAATTACTGTGTATATACCTGTTATAAATGCCGCCTTGCTGTCAATTACCATATTTGCAACGCCAAACTGTTGCAAAGCAGATGCAACAAATAGTATTACACCTGTTATAATTCCATATTTAACTGTAAGCTTATCTTTTGCAAGGTATTTTTGTTTTCCTCTGCGTTCAAATATGTAAATTACGGGAATAAGTGAAATTGCACCTATCATAAATCGTATTCCGTTAAATGTAAAGCAACCTATAAGGTCTGACGCCTTACTTTGTGCCACAAAGGCAAAACCCCATATAAGAGCCGTTAAAACAAGCATTATATTTGCTGTAAGTCTTTTATTCATTTTACACCTCAAAACTAAAAATAAGGACAGAATGCTCTGTCCTTAAAAAATTATAACATTAAATTGTCATTAAATCAACTGTTAAATTTCTGCCCAGTTTGCAGGATAAGTCACATATAAAAACCGTGCAAAACCATCAACAGAAAACTTAATTTTTGAATCCTTTGGAATTAAAATAATTTCACCTTTTCTAGCTGTCATTGTCTCACCGTTACATATAACACTTAAGGTCCCATCTATAACATAATCTATTTCATCATAATTTAAAGTCCAATCAAAGGTAGTATCAGTCATCTCCATAATACCGCAACCAAGACGGGGACTTTCATCTAAGGTAAACACATCCCTTGTATAGACTTTGTGTGCAGGATTTCCTGTATCAAGCCTGTCCTCCTCCCTTACGGGAATCTGAGGTATATTGACGGATTTTACCTTACAGCCGTTTAATTTTTCACTTAAAATTTGTCTTACAAGTTTTTCCAGTTCTGTTTTTTCTATATTCATTTTTTCTCCTCAACCATCTACAAGGAATTTATCATTTCATAATTATACGAAGTATTACTGCCGAGTGTTCATCATTTTATTTGATATAAACACAGCAAGTATAAAGGCTGATATGCCCGATATAAGTTTTCCCGCTATCATGGGCACTATCATGGATGAATCAAAGCCTGCCGTAAAGCCAAGGTGGTCACCGAATACAAATGCTGCAGAAACTGCAAAGGCAAAGTTTATAATTTTACCCTTATCATCCATATCCTTAACCATTTGAAACATAGGTATTGAATTTGCAAGACTTGCTACAATTCCTGCCGCCGCAACATCATTTATACCCACAAGTTTACCAAGCTTTAAAAGAGGTTTTTTAAACACCTTTGTTATTACAAGCACTAACGGAAATGCACCTGCTAAAACTATTGCAATATCTGCTACAATTTCAAATCCTTCTGATATGGGATTCATGCCCGGTATAACTACAATACCTGTTAAAGCCTCTATAATACCTGAGATAAGCCCTATGGTTATAACAGCTATTATAAACCTTCCAAACCATGTAAATCCCTTAATCATTGCATTTTCAAATTTCCACAGTCCTAATGCTATAAGCGCTGCTATTATAATTATAGGAACAAGATTTCTTACAACCATCATAAAAGGAAAACCTGCAATAAGTCCTGCTGCAAAAGAGCCTATAGGAATTGTTATAACACCTGCAAGCACACCTGTTGCAAGGTATTTTCTATCCTCTGGATTTATGATACCAAGTGCTATGGGTATTGTAAACACAACTGTAACACCCATCATAGAGCCTACTATAAGACCTCCAAACTGCCCTGCCTCCTGTGAATTTGCAAGTTCTGCCGCAAGGGGAGCACCGCCCATGTCATTTGCAAGTATTGTACCCGCAAACATTGCCGGATCAGCACCTAAAAAGTTATATACGGGAACTATAACCGGCTCCAGCAGATTTGCAATAACAGGTGCAAGAGCAATAATTCCAACCATTGAAAGTGCAAGAGAGCCTATTGCCAAAATACCCTCTTCAAATTTTTCTCCAAGGCCTAATCTATTTCCTATTATACGGTCTATTGCACCTAGGATTGCAAATAAGACCATTACATAAATTATAATTCTGTCTATACTCATAAAACATCCTCACCTTCAAGAGAATCTATTATTCCCACTATAGCCGCATCTATGGGAGCATCCTTATTTATATGTGCGGAGCTTCCAAAGCACAGCAAAACGCGGTCGCCTGTACCTGCACCAACCTCATCTGTTGCAACAATAAGCTTTTTGCCTGTCTGGACAAGCATAAGCTTACAGCCGTTTAGACCCTCGTCTTTTTTAGTTGCCCACACACTACCCTTTACAACGCCTATTATCATAGTTTTATTTCCTCTGCAGAATTTACAAATTTTACCCCAAAACTTTTAAGCTTTTGACAGTATCCGCAGTACATCCTGTAAACTATTATATCACTTACACTTTTATACCTGACACCGTCTTTTAAGACATATATTGGTTTGTTTTTTAAAAAAGCAGTACAAAAATCTTCATTTATCCCAAGTGCACACTCAGCAAGCATCTTAAGAGACATATACGATACCAGAAGCACATCATAATCACTGTATTTTGAAACCAAAGACATATGTGGACACAGGCAGTTTGTGTTCCCGATTACCGCAACCTTTATCATCTTACAATTATTCCTGCACTGCCGTTTTTGTATCCGCAGGCATTTGCCTCGTCGTAATCTATATGCACCGCTGTTGAAAATTTACTGCTTATTCTTGCCACAATATCATCAAATATAAGCGGTCTTTCACCAAAAACCTTTATTTTTAATACATCATTATCTTTTATATTAAAACGCTCTGCATCTTTGGGAGTAACATGTATATGCCTTTTAGCAATTATAACTCCCTCATCCTTTTTTATACTTTTATTTCCTGCTGATATTATACATCCAGGTGTGTTATCTGTATCCCCGCTCAGGCGTACAGGAGCATCAATGCCCAAAATTCTTGCATCGGTCATTGAGATTTCCACCTGTGTTTTGTTACGGCAGGGACCTAATATAGCAAATCTCTTTATTGTTCCCTTAGGACCGGTAACATCAACACGCTCTGCATAGGCATACTGTCCTGGTTGTGAAAGCTCCTTTAAAATTTTAAAGTTGTAATTTTCACCAAAAAGAGCTTCGGCATCCTGCTTGGAAAGATGCACATGTCTTCCTGAAGCCTCCACAAGAACGCCCGCTTTTTTCTTTATTTCCTCTGCTATTGCATTTATTAAATTATCTATTTTAAATCAACTCTTTTCATACAAACCTTTTATGTGCTTACACATCATAATCCAGAAGGCTGATGAAAGCCTGTTTAAGGCTCTTATAATATCAACCCTGCTTACATTCTTGTTTTCATCCTTAAAGGCATCATAGGCAACAAGCTCTGTTTTACGGGCAAGAGTCCGCAGACTGTTAAGCTTTGCAACAATTTCACCCTGTTTATAGGAGGGCAGAAAGTGGCTTACACCATAGTATCTTGTGGAATGATGGGAATGCTCGCGAAGTTCTTCCTCCGTAAGGCCAATAACTTTATATTCTCCCATATCCTCTCCCGTTATCTGCACTCTTATTAGTTTTCTTACAATTCCTATAATATCCTCAAGCTCCGAAACAAGAGTTTTAAAACCCTCTTTTTCCGCAATAATCTGTACACATATTATCTTTGATTCAAGGTAATCAAGCGCTCCTCTGTACTTTATAACAGGATGGTCTTTAAACACAAGAGTGTTACCCCGAAGATGTGTCATATGCTCAGGCTTATTAGTTAACTGACCGCCGAAAACAGTATTATATTTCCCTGACTGTTCCTGCAGGGCTTCCTCAACAAGCTTTTTTATATACTCCTGATTTATATTTTCCAAATATTATCATCCTTTATTTTGAATAGTTTGGAAGAATGTTATCTACCTCAGCATGAGGACGGGGGATTACATGTACCGCAATAAGCTCTCCAACCCTTTCCGCTGCTGATGCCCCCGCATCAGTTGCGGCTTTTACGGCACCTACATCACCCCGCACCATTACTGTTACAAGTCCGCTTCCTATATGCTCTTTGCCTACAAGTGTTACATTTGCCGCTTTTACCATAGCATCCGCTGCCTCTATTGCACCTACAAGACCTTTTGTTTCCACCATACCAAGTGAATTTGTATTAGCCATTTTAATTACCTCCGTTTAAATTAGTTTTTTCATTACAGAATTTACGATATACTCTACCATATCGGCAGTTATTTTACTTTCAGTTTTTTTAATATCCGCTATTTCACGGACACCCCATGCCACTCTTTTAATATTTATCAAATCTAGAGGACCTATATTGTTTGAGCTTGAGCCTCCGCCCTCTGAACCGCATCCCAAAGTCAAAGCTGGGAAAAGATTTGTTGTTGCTCCCACACCGCCTAATGAACCCATAGAATTTACAATAATTCTCGAAGCAGGTATTACCGTTGCAAACCTTTGGACAAGTTCTTCGTCATTGCAATGCATCATAAAGCTGTGTCCTGCACCCTCGTAGTGTAAAATATCTACACATCTGTCCATTGCCTTTTCTACGCTATCCTCTACATAAAGTGCAAGCACAGGTGTTAATTTTTCCTGGGAATACGGTGCATTTACACCTACAGTTGTTTCCCTTGCCACAAGAACAGTTACATCCTCAGGTACGCTTATACCTGCCTGTTTTGCAACATAGCAGGCACTCTTGCCAACAATTTCCGCATTCATCTTACCATTTTTAAACAAAATTTTTGCAAGCTTTACGGATTCATCACTGTTCATTAAATAGGCACCGTGTTTTTTCAGGGAGGATACAACTGCATCCTCCATACAGCTCTCAATAACTATTGATTGCTCCGATGCACATATGGTACCGTTATCAAATGTTTTAGATATTATTATTTTTTCTACTGCCTTATCTACATCTGCTGTTTTATCTATAAATACAGGTCCGTTTCCTGCCCCTACTCCAATAGCAGGAGTACCTGAAGAATATGCTGCCTTTACCATACCCGGGCCTCCGGTTGCAAGTATAAGGTTTGTATATTTATGTCTCATAAGCTCATCTGTTGCCTGAATTGTGGGAATAGTAATACAGCCTATACCTCCCCCCGGCAAACCTGCATCTACTGCTGCCTTGTAAATTATTTTTACAGTTTCCAAAATACAATTTAAAGCCTTTGGGTGCGGTGAAAAGACAATGGGATTGCCTCCCTTAATGGCAATAAGCGACTTGTAAATAACCGTTGAGGTTGGATTTGTGGATGGAACAAGTGCTCCGATTACACCTACAGGACAGGCGTATTCATTTATACAATTTTCTTTATCTGTCTTTATCAGTCCTACTGTTTTTAGGTTCTTTATTTTTTCATACACCGTCTTTGAAGCAAAGAGATTTTTTATTTCTTTATCCTCTGCTTTGCCAAAACCCGTTTCCTCTGCTGCAAGCTTTGCCAGACGGTGTGCATTTTGTGTTGCGGCATCAGAAATTGCCTTTACAATTTTATCAAGCTGTTGCTGTGACAACTTTGCCATCTGTTTTTTAGCCTCATTAGCATTACAAAGCAATGTGCGTACCTGCTGCAGGGAAGCAAGGTCTTTATCCTTCAGTTCCATTTTTTGCCTCCTTTTTTACCGGTTTTTTTACTGCATCTTCCCGTACCGGTATACTTACTACACCATTCATAAGCTGTGTATCGCATCTTGGTATAATATGTGTTGCACGAAGTGTGCCTACACGCTTTGCCTCAGCTCCGCCTGTATCTACAGCCGAACGGATTGCAGCCACATCTCCTGTAATCTGCACTGTCATTATACCGCTTCCCACCTTTGTAACAGCACTAAGGTGTACATCAGCAGACTTAAGCGCCGCATCTGCCGCTGCTATTGCCGTAGGATAGCCGATAACTTCTATAAGACCTAAAGCCTGTGATAAATCATTCATAATACTTATTAACCTCCGCTACATTTTCTACCGCCTGTGCAAACGCCATACACGCTGCATAACAGGCAGACTGCGTACCTGTCAGCAACGCTCCGCCGTAGTTTGTTTCGCTTGGCGGTGCAAACATTACTTTTAAAGTTACATCTGCGGACTTAAGCGCCGCATCTACACCATATACTGCCTCAAGAGGCGGTGCAATAAGATATGCAAGAGGCTCTCCCTCTCCAACACCTGCCAGTCCTGAAAGATATGTGCCTGTCCGGGAAACTGTGTGAGCATAATAGTTTATACTGTCATCGCTATTGGCACTCAAAAAGCAATCTCCGTCTTTAAAATACTGCTCTACTGCTTTTATACCGCTTCGCACCTGTGCAGGTGTAGCACCTCCAAGTATACCTACAACCTCACCGGATAATTTTGTTGATGCATTTGACGCCCCTGCATAAAAAGATTTTGCATACACAACATCAACATCTGCCGCCTTTGTAGCCTCATCAAGTGCCGTATATAAAACATCATCTGAATCTGCCGTTATAATACCTATGCTTTTGTATTTATCACTAAATCCCAGTCCCTTTGCCAGTTCCGTGCTCAGGTTTGAAATAAGCCGTATACCAAGTATATTTGCACGCAATTTATCACCTTTCATAGCTTTAATTCAACCCCCGATGCCTTTTTATCAAGCATTTTTTTAATAAGCTCTGCCGTATGAGCCCCCGCTTCAACAGGAGTTGTTCCGCCACGGTGAATATTTGATATTACCGTCCTTTTAGATTCAGGAATACCGATTTTTGGCTTATAAGTTATATATGCAGACATAGACTCTGCAGTTACAAGCCCCGGTCGTTCGCCTATTAATATACAGATAACCTCAGCATTTGTAACCTCACCAATGGCGTCCATTGCACCAACTCTGGAATGTTTTACGAACAGTATATCCCCAACAGTTATTCCATAACCTGAAAGTCCCTGTTTTATAGCTGGTATCATATCCTCTACATTTGCTTCTATTGCTGCAGATGACAAGCCGTCACCCACAACTATCAAAACCTTTGGATTTTCACCGCAGGTTTTTTTTATAATATCCTGCTGGGAAGAATCAAAACGCCTGCCAAGGTCGGGCCTTGTTAAATATTCGTCCTTATCCTTACACAGAGTATGCACACTTACAAAATTATTCCTCTTGATAAATTCCTCGTCAACATAGTTAAAGACCGTGTCCTGTGCTGCTGCATGGTCTGCACGCATACGAAGATTACTGATTGTTTTATAACGGGCACCTGCCTTTCCCGCACCAAGTCTTGCAGGAGTTTTTGCCTTCATACTCAAATATTCTTCTTTGTTTTTTGGATTTTGGACAAGCAAAAGTTTTTTTAAATCAATTTCAGTTATATCATCAATATACCCGCTGTCAACACTGTTTTTATGTGGTTCGCTTATAGGTTCTGTATTTAAATTTTTAGTAATATGGGGTTTTGGCGAACTATCCTTTTTAACCATTTCACTGACCATATCTTCTATAAGTTTTCTAAGCTCTGTTTCCACCATAAAAGCACCTCCTTAAATTAAACTTGTGGCATCGCCTGCAAATTCTGTAAGCTTACCGTCCTCTGTAACAAAACCCTTACTTACAAGCCATTTATGGAAGGGCTTTATTGCCGTAAGACCAAATATCTCACGCAATGATGCAGTTTCGTGGTAGCCTGTAGTCTGATAATTAAGCATTACATCGTCTCCATGGGGAATACCCATAAAGTAATTGCATCCTGCAGAAGTTAAAAGCACTGCCAAATCTTCTATGGTATTCTGGTCTGCTTTCATATGGTTTGTATAGCAGGCATCACAGCCCATAGGTATACCCGATAGCTTACCCATAAAATGGTCCTCTAGTCCTGCTCTGTTTACCTGTCTGCCGTCATACAGATATTCAGGACCTATAAAACCTACTACGGTATTTACAAGAAACGGCTTGTAATGTCTTGCAAACCCATAGCATCTTGCCTCCATTGTAACCTGGTCAGTATCGTAGTGTGCCTCAGATGATAATTCGGAACCCTGACCTGTTTCAAAATACAGTACATTTGGACCCTCTGCAGTACCCTCGGTAAGTGCTGTATGCTGTGCCTCGGAAATTGTGTTTGCATTAAAACCAAAAGCAGTATTGCCCTTTTCACTTCCTGCAATGGATTGGAATATCAAATCAGCAGGTGCACCACGCTTTATTGCCTCTATCTGGGTTGTAACATGGGCAAGTACACAGGTTTGTGTAGGTATTTTATGTTTTTGCTTTACTTCTTCAAATCTCTTTAAAACCCTTGACACACTCTCTACAGAATCATCAACCGGGTTAAGACCTAACACTGCGTCACCTATGCCAAATGTCAACCCTTCTAAAAGTGATGCCATAATGCCGTCAGGGTCATCAGTGGGATGGTTTGGCTGAAGTCTTGCAGAAAGTGTACCTTCTTCTCCTATGGTTGTGTTGCAGTGTGCCGTAACTCTGATTTTTCTGGCACCGTAAACCAAATCCATATTTGACATAAGCTTTGCAACTGCCGCTACCATTTCAGATGTTAATCCTCTTGATATACGGCGTATATCAGCCCCGCTTGTGTTAATATCAAGTATCCACTCACGAAGCTCACTTACTGTCCAGTCCATAATTTCACGATATATTGACTTATTTATATCATCAATTATAATTCTTGTAACCTCATCCTGTTCATAGGGTACTGAAGGGTTTTCATACAAATCCTTAAGCCTGATATTGGAAAGAACAACCTTTGCCGCCACTCTTTCCTCGGCGTTTTCTGCAGCAATCCCCGCCAGAATATCACCGGATTTTTCCTCGTTTGCCTTTGCCATAACTTCCTTAAGACTTTTAAATTCATAAGTATGCCCAAAAAGCTTTGTCCTTAAAATCATAATAATTCTCCTTAATTAAATACTAATGTCTTTATTACAACAGGTACTGCCATACCGTCGGCTACAGGCTTTCCAATGTCTATATAATCTCCGTTTGACAGCTTAATGGAATCTATACAGATTACAGGTACATCCCCCATACTTTTTATGGTCTGTCCCAAAGCCTTTGCAACATCCTTTTCTGTTACAACTATCAACGGACTCAAACCCTTTGCGGAGTTTAATATATCCTCAGCATAGCTGCAGATGTTGTTAAAGGTCAACGGCCTTGTTACAGAAAAAGCTATGGCCGTATTTTCACCTTCAAACCATTTAAGCTTTGTTCTCAGTGATTGCCTAAAATCAGCCTCATCATCCGCCGTAAGTTTTAAAACAGGTATATTTTTAATTGGCAGAAGATTTTCGCTGTAGGTTATGGTGCTTCCGCTTAGTTCAGTTGTATGGCTGCCTGCACCTACTACAGTTGCCCGTATGGTTTCACTTCCCCTTATAAGCTTGTATTTTTCTACAAGACGGGAATTTAATATACTTTTACCTAAAAAAATGCCAATATCAGAAAATTCAAAAATATCGTTGTAATTACGATTATATACTATCTCAGATACTCCGCCTGAAAAGCTGATACAGTCTGCACTTAAACTTTGAGAAATACCTTTATTTGTTACAAAGTGTTCAAAAAGACTATCTCGTGGTTTAATATTAGCCCCTTGCATAAGTGCTTCTGTCATAGTATCTGTTATTTCCTGTGCCCTTTTTTCCGATAAAACTTCGCCCACAGACAAATCCTCATAAAAGCCTGTAAGAACAGGTGAAACATAGGTTATCCTCCTACCACCGTCAAGTTTTATTAACCTTCCTCCAACATTCATACATCCTGTATCACAAACCTCACCGTCTTTAAAAACAGCAAAATTGCTTGTACCGCCGCCTATATCTATATTTAACACGGTTTTTTTGTGCTCTTTAGAATATTGTGCCGCACCTGCACCCTTACCCGATATTATGCTTTCAAGGTCCGGACCTGCTGTGGCTACAACAAAATCACCCGCAAAACCGCTTAATGTGGAAAGCACTTCTTTTGCATTTTCCTTTCGAGCAGTTTCACCGGTTATAATAACTGCTCCCGTATCTATTTCCTCTTTTTTTATTCCTGCCATTTCGTATTCTTTTAAAATTATTTCTTTTATACCATCGCAATTTATAGTGCGGCTGTCTAACAGAGGTGTAAAATAAATTTTGCTTTTATACATAATCTCTTTATCTGTAATACAAACATTGGGCATACTAAAGGCAGTGGCAGTATTTTTTATAGTAAGCTTTGAGAAAATCAGTTGTGTTGTGCTTGTACCTATATCTATACCTACACTTAAAAGCTTTTCCATATTTTCACCTTAACTTTTTTAAAATTTCCGCCACATTTTCTCTTTTTACCTTTACAGGGTTTGTATTTATACAACTGTCAGCAAGTGTTCCATCTGTAATCTTGTCAATATCACCGTCAAGTAATTTAACTTTACATTGAGCAAAATTACTTGGTAATCCAAGCTTTGAAATCAATTTTTTAATTTCACTTATTAGCTTACGCACAAGAATTTTGGCGTTATTTCCCTCAAAACCAATTAATTTGGCAATTTGTGCATATTTTTGGGCACAATCATTTATGTCTGTACAGGAAAAAGACTTTACACCTGAATTGAATTCTATAATTTCCGGTAGAAGTATTGCATTTACTCTGCCGTGTGGAAGATGAAGTTTTGCACCTAAATTATGTGCCATTGCATGGTTAAGACCTAATGATGCGCTGTTAAATGCTATACCTGCCATAAGGGATGCCTTATGCATTTTATCCTTTGCTTCGTAATTTTCAGGCTGTGAGTAGGATTTATAAAGATTATCCCAGGCAAGCTTTATCGCCTTTTCGGCAAACGCGTCGGAAAACTCGTTTGATGCAGTAGAAACATACGCCTCTATTGCATGTACAAGTACATCCATACCTGTATCGGCAACAATGTGAGGGGGCACACCCCTTACAAACTCTGTATCGAGTATTGCAATATCAGGAATAAGCCTATCATCAACAAGAGGGTACTTAATACCCTTTTCCTTATTTGTTATTACTGAAAATGCTGTAACCTCTGAACCGGTACCGCTTGTAGTTGGTATGGCGACAAATCTTAAATCTTTAAGTTTTGCGTAATACATAACTGCCTTTGCAGTATCAATAGCCGAACCTCCTCCTACTGCTATAATACAGTCAGGATTAAATTTTCTAAGTTCGTTTATACCATTTGCTACTGTTTCCACAGGTGGGTCAGGTATAATTTTGGAAAATATTTTATATTCTCTGTCCTCCAGCTCCTCTGTTACCCTGTTTATCATTTTATTTTCAATTAAAAATGGGTCTGCCACTATAAAAAATCTGTTTCTGTCTATTGTACGCAAATATGTCAATCCATTGTTGTCAAAAACAATTTTAGGTTTTAACACAAATTTTTTCATACAATTCTCCTTTGAATCTATATTTTGCGTAATTTCAAAAAATATTCGCATTCTGTTGTAAAAAATATGTTTTGGTGATATAATCATTAAGGGTGATTAAAATGATTGAAAAAGTATTTGATTTTTTTAAAGAATTTTCAAAAATTCCTCACGGAAGCGGAAATACAAAGCAAATAAGCGATTATCTTGTGAACTTTGCAAAAGCAAGGAATTTAGAGCATTATCAGGATGAGCTTAATAATGTCATTATAATAAAGGAAGCAGGTAAGGGATTTGAAAATGTACCTGCAGTTATAATTCAGGGGCATATGGATATGGTATGTGCAAAAAACCCTGATTGCGAAAAAGATATGACAAAAGAAGGAATAGATATTGAAACCGACGGAGAATACCTTTTTGCCAAGGGTACTACACTTGGCGGCGATGACGGTATAGCCGTTGCTTATGCGTTGGCACTATTAGACAGTGATGAATGCTACCCGAGAATAGAAGCAGTAATAACCGTTGACGAAGAAATTGGTTTACTGGGTGCAAACCATATTGACCTTTCTATGCTAAAAGGAAAGACTATGCTTAACATTGACAGTGAGGCTGAGGGAATATTTACTGCAGGCTGTGCAGGAGGACTAAGAACAGACTGTACTTTTGATATTACCAGAGAAAAAACAAATTATGATATATACAAAATAACACTAAGCGGACTACAGGGCGGACATTCAGGAATTGACATCAACAAAAACAGACTTAACGCCAATAAAGTTATGGGTGAGATTTTATCCGATATCGAAGATGTACTGATTGTTTCAATAAATGGAGGCAGTGCTGATAATGTTATAGCCTCCGCCTGTGTTGCTGTTGTTGCAGCCAAAATAGTTGAGCCAGATTTAGAAAAATACAAAGCCATTGAGCCGGATATTAAATTAAAAATTGAAAAATCCCAGTGTGAAATTCCGCCTATGGATGAGGCATCAACAAAAAAGGTTATTGCAGTTTTAACAGAAATGCCAAACGGTGTACAGGATATGCATACTGATATTGATGGGCTTGTAAAAACATCTCTTAATATGGGTATTACAAACACCGATGAGAACACATTTAATATTTCCTTTAGTGTGAGAAGCAGTGCTGACCATGACAAGTATGCACTAACAGACAAGGTAAAATCTATTGCCCAAAAACATGGTGGTAAAACCAGTGTATGCGGTGACTACTGCGGTTGGGATTATAAAAAGGATTCTCCTCTTCGCGAGCTGATGTGCGATATATACCGCAAACAGTATGGTAAAGACCCTGTTATTGACATTATTCACGCAGGTTTGGAATGCGGTATAATTTCTTCTAAAATTAAAGACCTTGACTGCATATCCTACGGACCTGACCTTTTTGACATACACACTCCCAAAGAAAGGCTTAACATTAAATCAGCAGAGCGTGTATGGGAATTTACAAAATCAATCTTAAAGGAGATTAAGTAATGAACATTCTTGTAAGTGCCTGCCTTTTGGGTGTTGCCTGCCGTTATGACGGCAAAAGCAAGCCTGATAACAATGTAATAAAGCTTATGGAAAAATACAATTTAATACCATTTTGTCCGGAAATTACAGGCGGTCTTCCAACTCCCCGTCCGGCATCGGAAATCGTAGACAACAAGGTCTTGAGCGAAGATGGGATTGATGTAACTGAACAGTATAACAAAGGTGCTCTCGAGGCATTAAAGCTTGCAAAAATGTACAACTGCAAATATGCAATTCTAAAAGAAAAAAGCCCTTCATGCGGAAAGGGCGTAATACATAATGGTAAATTTGACGGCGGATACACCAACGGCGATGGTGTTACTGCAAAACTTTTTTTACAAAACGGTATAATTGTTTTAGGAGAAACAGAAATCAAAAAATATGAAAACCAAATATTTTTAGAAGAATAAATTATCAGCTGTCCTTTTTATCGGACAGCTGTTTTATTATAATTAGCTTACAAAACAAAAAAGAGGAGCTGATTATTATGAAAAAAATTATTAACACTGCAGCATTTTTTATAATTGTAGGTCTTGTAGGTTCATGGGAATGCGGAGCATGTGATTTTAAAACCCTGCTTTTGTACTGCGGTATTATACTTTCTGTACTCTTTGTCTTTCATACCATCTTAATTTATAACCATGAATTAAAAAGACGGGAAAAGCATAAAATCAAACAGAGAAAATTAAAATTAAGCCGTGTAAAAATTTCTTAATATAATTTTAACATTTAAAATGTTGAAAACTGTAAAATAGTGTGCTACAATGTGTATGATATAATTTATTAGAAAAGAGTGCATTGATTTTGGATAATAGTAAGAACAAATCTTTTAAAATAAAAAAGAGAGATTACGAACCAAGCTTTCAAATAAAAAAACACAAACCAAACTACAGGGTACTGAATTTTGAAAGAATGATTTTACTTTTCGTTGTATGCATACTTATAATATCTACCTCCATTACCGGTGGTCTTGCAATGAAGGGTTTTATTGAAGGTCCATTTGAGCAGGTAGGAGGTGACCTTGTAAAGCTTGCTACCATTGAGGATACTAATGGAAAAGCAAAGGTCAATATTCTTGTTGTAGGTGTGGATAAATCAAAATTTTTAAGTGATGTTCTTATGGTTGTAAGGTATGATGAAGAACTAAACAAAATTATGGCAATGTCTATACCCCGTGATACCTATGTAAACTACAAAGGACGCACAATGCTTATAAATGCGGTTTACGGTGCAGGTAAATCAAGAGGCGGTGAAGGCGGCGGTATAAATGCAGTATCGGAAACTATAACCACCATTACAGGTCTTAAGATAAACTACTATGTTCAGTTTGAAGTGGGTACTTTTGAAAAGCTTGTTGATGAGCTTGACGGTGTGTATTTTGATGTACCTCAGAATATGAACTATGATGACCCTGAACAGGATTTGCATATACATGTAAAAAAAGGCTACCGTAAGCTGACGGGTAAGGAAGCGGAATCTATGGTCCGTTTCAGAGGTTACCCTCAGGCTGATCTTAAACGAGTTGAAGTTCAGCAGGATTTATTAAGGGAGCTTATAAAACAAAAACTTACTGCTGCGTATATTACAAAAATACCATCTGTTTACTCGGCTGTAAAAAATGACATTAAGTGCAATATGGGTCTTGATGACATGTTAAAGTATGCAAAGAGTATGCTTAAAATCAATACTGAAACAGGTATATACACTTGTACAATGCCAACATATTCTGCACAGGATGCACACCTTTATCCTGACAGGAAGGAAACGGATAAGGTTATGGAGCTTTACTTTAAAACTGACGGACCTATTATAGGAAATGCACCCTATAGTGCTGAATTAAATGAAACTGAACAATAAACAAACAGGACAGTAAAAACACAGAGTTTTTACTGTCCTTATTTTATAATTCAAATAAAGTGTTTTATTAGATATACTGTTTCAAATCAATATCAAGTACCTCACCGGAGTCAATACTCTTTACACTGATGACATCGCCGTTTACATAAAGCACATAGCTTCCTACCTTATCACCAGGTTCTGCAAGTAAACCGCCGTCTTCAAGATTCTTCATATGCCAATAAGGTATATTTACAGAATCACCTGTGCAAATACAAAAAACAGCTGTGTGGTCAAGTCCTTTTTTATGAAGACCTGTGTAATAGCTCATCTTCATATCAACGCCGTTTGATGCTGCACTTTCTGCAAAACTTAATCCCCCTGTAGGAAGCATATCAGCACCATCCATAACATTCAGCATTCTAAAGAATTTAAAGCCGCCTCCACCATTACGGACAACAAGTTTACTCTTATCAGCAACATTAATTGTAAGAGCACGGTTTGCATTTTCAAAGCAGAAATTTGAATATACACAAATTGGATATGTAGCCTTAATACGGTCTACCATAAAGTTAATATTACCTATTGTAACATATATGCGAAAAGCATATTCGGTATCGGCACAGTTGTATTTTTCAACAACAGCCTCAATTTTCTCCTTATTAAGCGTATAGGAATTTTCCATTGAAATTTCAAAAGCTCTTTCCTTATCTGTTTCATTTTTGAAATCCCAAACCTTTTCAACATAAGCAAGTGCTTTGCCCTCATACAGACACTTTTTGTACATTTTACATTCCTCCTATTATATGCGGGTTGAATATACCCCTATATTTTCATTTTTAAACTGTTTAAAGGTACCCTTATCCAGATTAAAACGAATATCCTCCATAAGCTTATTATAAAACCTTAAGTTATGAACAACAGCAAGACGCATACCAAGCATTTCTTTTGCCTTGAAAAGATGGCGCAGATATGCCTTTGAATAATTACGGCAAAGCTCACAATCACATTTTTCATCAACAGAAGAATCATCACGCTCATATTTGCTGTTATTGATGTTTATAATACCCTTTGATGTAAACAAATGTCCGTGCCGTGCGTTACGGCTTGGCATTACGCAGTCAAAAAAGTCCACACCACGGTCAACAGCCTCTAAAATATTTGCAGGTGTACCAACCCCCATTAAGTAACGGGGTTTATCTACAGGGGCATAAGGCTCTACTGCCTCTATTATTTCATACATTACCTCCGCAGGCTCACCTACTGCAAGACCTCCTATTGCGTAACCATCCAAATCCATTTGAGCAATCTGTTTCATATTTTCTATTCGGATATCCTTGTATGTGCCACCCTGATTAATTGCAAAAAGCATTTGATTTTTGTTAATGGTATCCTCCATTGAATTTAACCGTTTCATTTCCTTTTTGCACCGTTCAAGCCAGCGTATTGTACGAGCTGACGACGCGGCTACATAGTCCTTTGGTGCAGGGTTTTCTACACATTCATCAAACGCCATTGCGATTGTGGATGCAAGATTGCTTTGAATCTGCATACTTTCTTTCGGACCCATAAAGATTTTAGACCCGTCAATGTGAGATTGAAAGGATACGCCCTCTTCTGTTATCTGCCTTAACTTTGCAAGTGAAAAAACCTGAAAACCCCCGCTGTCTGTAAGTATAGGACCATGCCAGTTCATAAACTTATGCAGTCCGCCAAGTTCTTTTATTACTTTATCTCCCGGGCGAAGATGCAAATGGTAGGTATTTGACAGTTCTACCTGACATCCGCTTTTAACTAAATCTATTGAATTTAAACCGCCCTTTATTGCCGCACAAGTACCAACATTCTGAAATACGGGTGTCTGTATTGTACCATGAACAGTTTTAAATTCGCCTCGTCGTGCGTTTCCTTCTTTTTTTAACAGTGTATACATATAACTCTCCTAATATTTTATATTAAACCTACAGAATAAACATTGCATCTACGATGGTAATAGTTTATGTGATTTCAAAGCTGATGGTTTATCAGAATTTGGTTTTCGCCAGTTAGCGAAAACCTACCATAACTCTTCTCTATTCACTATTACCTCTTCACTTGTTCATTCAATGACTTCATCATTGAATGAACATCGCATCATCGAAGTTTATTGTTTATGTGATAAAATTCACAAAATCAAAGTTTATGGTTTATCAGCAATAACCATACGCAACGATAACTCATATATATCACCGTTTATCGTCTTGGCTGAATATTCAACTTTTCAACCAATGCATCTTGCAGAAATTGTGATACATTTATTCCGGCTTCATTTACTTCATAATTTAACCAACTTGGCAAGGATACATTTCTCCTCACTGCCTTGGTGTCAATTTTTCGTCTATATTCTTTAGTATCAACATCAACCATAGAAACAAAGCCTTTTCCATATTCTGCAAACGTTCCCGCCGATACATTTACATTATTAATATCTGACGGTTTGGGTATTGTTTCATTGTTTTCTTCCAACGAAACAAGTGTAATCGAAATTGCATCTCGTGCCATATAAATAGCATTTTCCATATCGGTTCCCTCAGTAATGATTTCTAAATCGGGCACCTCAATCAAATAACAGTCATTAGTTTTTGTAAAAATTGTCGGATAAGCCTTTATCATAATTCAATCCTCCATTTCTTCAAAATTGCTCTTGCAAGTTTTTCGTTTATTTCTTTATGGCGAGGAACTTTTTCAATCTCTGAACCTCGCCGGTATATATCGTGATTTCCTCCGTGTCGTTCAAAAGAAAATCCGGCTGCTATGAGTTTGTTAACCAAATCTCTTTGTTTCATTATACCACCTCTGCAATATTATTATACACAATTTTTACACAAAATGCAACAGTTTTAAAAAATTTTATAAATTTCGGGTGGTCGATGTTTATGTGGGTAAAAAAGAACTGTAAATTGTAACATCGGGTCGATGTTTATATGCTTGATGCACCATTTTTGCCGATTTTTCATCTTCCGGTAAAAGGACCTAAAAATCAAAAATGGCTTGAAATCAAGCCATTTCGGACACCATCATCTTAAATTAGAGTGCTGCTAAACAATAAACATCGCATCACCGATGGTAACGGTTTATGTGATTTCAAATCTAACGGTTTATGTGAAACCGTAACTTTATCGGTGCGTTTTCTCCTATTATAGCACAACAGAGACGATTTTTCAATACAGTTCACAAACTTTACAAAAATCATCACAGAATAAACAAGACCGGGAATGATACCCGGTCTGTCTTTGTGCGTTATTCAGTTTTCAAAGTTCAATGCGGCGTTTTATGTTCTGTGCCGCTTTTATTGCATCAACCACTTCTGCATCTCCTGCGAGAGCTTCAAGGCTTTCTGCAATATTATGTACGATGTCCCACAGTGCGTAAAAAGCATTTACGCCTCTGTTGGCTCTCTCTAATTCTTCAGGCATAAACTCGAAGTCGAGATATGTCTTTTCGATAGCAAACATCAATGCGTCCGCCTTTTCAATTCCGGTAATTGCTTTGTTGAGATTTCTGTTCATAATCTTTCTGCTCCTTTGTAAAATAAAATCTATGACACTCGTACACCAGAGCAGTAAATGCTTCAAAAATCTTCATAATTGAGTTTTAGGTTGGGGAGCTGTTACGGAGCTCGGTGCGAGCATCGAGAGCAAACAGGCTCCCTTTTTGATTCCGCCTACCTATATTTTACCAAACGATTGTGTATTAACACAGGTATATCGTCAAACTTGTCGTTTATACACAATTCATAGATGCCAAACTTTTCATCCATAGAAACCTTTTCGGGCAACCCTTCGATGGCAACTTCATAAAACAATCTTCGTTTCTCGTCGTATGTCAAGCCGGAGCGTTCATCCGCTTTTCGCATTGCAGAGAGCGAGCCTGCAAACTCAATTCTGCCTGATTCGATAATAATGTGAAGCATAAGCATATACAGTTTCAGTTCATCGACATATCTGTTCTCACGGTTCATCACGCCTGCCATTTCGTTCAAGCAAGGAATCAGTTCGGCCCATTTTCCTTCTTGCATAAGGTTATGCGACAACTTTGACAACCAAGTAAAATAATTCTGCATAACTTCTATCTCCTTTTGAGTAAAATCTAAACCTGCATATTTGCTTAAATTTGCCTGTTTTTCGGGTTCTTGCAATTTGGGTATGTTGTTTTATTACTTTTGCAAGAATCTTGATTTGCGGTGTTTTTAGCGAATTTGGCGAGGGTTTCTTGGACTACTTTGGGAGAAACTTCGTATCGTAATGTTGCAGAGCGGTTTCCATCAACTCCAATTTCTAATTTTCCGGTGTCATCCCAATTAAATTCAAGTTTTTCCGTCATCGCTGACTACCTCCGTATTGTCTCGCAAAAAGTCTATATACGCTCGTCCGCAGTCAGCACCAAAAACACAAACTTCATCGCAGTCGAATTTCGATGACTTCTCTGCACATCGAGAACAAAGTTCTAACAGTTCTTCTTTGGTTACAGTTATCTTCATTGCCACTCACTCCAATCCAACGCCTGTCCGCAATAACGACAACGCAAATTTGACTCGTCAGCAGGATGAATACTACGCTTGTCAGGCTCTAAACAAATAAAATTGTTGCAAGTCGGACAGTGCATAGCATATCCGCTGTTATATTTATCTTTTGGGTACGGTTTTTTCGGCATCTGCTTTTTGACCGCCGCTTTTGCAAAAGATATTCCAATCATAATGTGCGGAGTGTTCTGTCGTGCTTCGAGGTCTTCCAAGACAGACAACGCCATTTCCAAATCCTGCAATTTCATTCTTTGCCACCTTCTTTCTTGTAGAGTTCAACATAATACTGACACGATTCATTGAGGCGATTTTTATGCACCTTACCGAGTCTTTCGTAAAATCTAATTGCACTCTCGTTCCAACTATCTACATAGCAGTAAATCAGGTCAAAATCATTTGAGAACATTTTTACTATTCGCTTGATTGCTGCGGTTCCAAAACCTTTGTTTTGATAAGGTTCAAGAATTTCAAAACTGCCGACACCGAGACCTTCATCATATACGCTGACTCCAAATGTGCCGACTATCCCTATGTCTTTATTCATTATCCCGTAAAACAAGTCGGTCGAACTGCTTCGAGTTTCCCATTTTTCAAAGGTTACTTGTGTTCTGACTTTTTCTTCAGCTTCGGCTTTGTGAAAAAACACAATCTCACCTATATCATTATAATCAAATGTTGCCCCACACCCATAAGAGCCTGATGACAAACTTTCAAAGGCTGTGAAGTTCTGAAAGTCTTTGTAATGACCTATGCCTGCAACATTCAGTTCCTTGACTTTTCTGTTTTCGATTATATATACTTTTTGCCCTACAAAAACAGGAGGAGCCAACACGCCTTTTTCGTCAAGTCGTTTGGCAATCCTTTTTACTTCAGCATCGCTTATGTCAATTTCGTCATCTACGATGACACCTCCTTCATAAACAACGCCTGTGCTTTCGCATATAATTTCTTCCAATCTGTCGATATTATTTTTCACTTTCTTCGCCTCCTCCGAGAACAGGATAATCTACCTGTCCGCCTTTCTTGATAACAACCCTGTATCTTTTGTTGATACCACGCCTCGCTCTGTTTACAAGAGCGTAGAATGTATCCATACTCGAGCAACCGAGTTTGTCTCGGCACTCTCTCGAATTGCCTTCAGCAAGCAATTCATCTGTTTTTGCATCATATACTGCGTAATAGTTCATCGAGTATTCTCCTTTCTCCTAAAAAGTCGCCTAAAACCGTTGGAATTTTGCCGAATGAGGTAGTGTATGAAACGAAACAAGGAAAAGGCTCCTATCAGTCATTTTCATCAAAGAGCCTTGCACCATCATACATACGGGCGAGTTCTGAACATTCTTCGGCTGAAATATAGCCTCTGCGTTTCTGCTGCTTCCAATAACCCATATTGTCATCATATTTCTTTTTCAGTTCAACAAATTTTCGATATACCGGATTCAGTTCCTTGCATATCTCCTGTAATTCATTCCTTTTCACATCGAAATTGATGGCGAGTTCATAACTCGGAGCACGACCTATGTTGGAGGAACCGCAGGAGCAGCAGAGCTTCGGTGCGGAGTTCTGCACCATAAATTCAGTCTTGCAGTCCATACATACCCATTTCTGATGTCGTCCTCTTGTCATTTCATCAACTCCTTTTCAGCTAATCTCCTATGTTTTCAAGCAAAGCCTGTTTATCGCATAGGTCGATTTTCATTTCTTCAATTTCTTCCGGTGTGAGTTCTGTATCTTCGTATTCAGCCAACCTGTAAAGAGCCTTTTCAAAGGCCAAATCGGTTGGTTGAGATACAGTTCCATCTGTATTACGAATCGTTAACCTCTTCACTATCAAGTTCCTCCATAATTATTTCAACACACTTCGCAAAGATATCATCTTCATTTACAAATGAGTCCACTCCTTTATCTGCACAAGGTGGATAAACAGGTCCATCAGGACCAGACCTTACTCCACTTCCTCCGCAATAAGAATTATAACCACAAATATCACAAAGCATATTTTCTTTTTCTATTCGGTCTAACTGTTCATCATAAGTCATACTGGTAGCCTTCTCATAAGCAATAGCGTAATCCTTGGAAACTACTTCAAATTCAGTAACCCACACAAAAGGATTGTCAACCCACCTATAATGGCTATTCAACGGCTGAGTATCGTCCCATATAATTTTAAAGTCAAGAACTCCCCCTATTTTCGACGCACCTTCCATCACGGCTTGTTCTTCAGATATTTCTTGAAGCCTTTCTGCTCTAACCGAAGTAACCTTTAAAAACAAACGAGCTTCCTCTTTGGTTAGGTAATACGGCGACAAAAAACGTCCTCCATATCTTTCGTTGCAATACTTCAGCATTCTTTCATATTCTTTCGGCGACACTTTCGTCTCAACTACGGCTCCATCAGCTCTATACTGAAGCTTCAGCTTTTTATCGAAATTTTTCATAGAATGCAGCATTGCTGATTCTCTCACATATAGTATATCTCCTACTGAATACGGAGGAACGACAGTTCTTTCTTTGCCTTTTTCATCATAAGTATTTTCCCATTCATCATATTTGACAACCCTGTCAAATTCCCTATTCGGACCACGATAATAAATTTGAAAGCCCATCTCGTCTTTGCGATATTTAGGCTTTATAAGTCTGCGTGTGACGGTTTTTCTTTTCTCAAGAATTGCTACTATCATATCTCTATTGAACATTATTGACTTCATTTTGTACCTCCTTCAATGAAAATGCTGAATAGTTTCTTGCTATATCGATGTTTTATGGGACTATCGCAAATCACATCAATATCAGCTCCGATATCCCTAATCTCTTCAACATTTTCCAAAGTTTCATACAAGCCTGTTTCATAATTTTCAAACATTTCAGGGACCAATTTTTGCTTATCAAAATAATAAACCTTTGCCGTCATTTTACATCATCCTTATCTAACTTCTGCCCGCATTCGGAACAGTGATTATCTGTCAATAACACAAAACTGCCGCAAGCGGGGCATTCGTACAAATCAATCCCAGTTTTAAACAAAACGCTTTTTACAAGGGTATCTTCATCTCTTGTAACAGCAACAACTTTTTGTGGAGTAATCATAGGCTTTATCGCTCTTATAATTCTCTCTGCTCTGCGAACAACACAATTAGCAAAAGGCGGGTCGCTATTTTTCTTTTCCCCCTGATACAGCTCGTGGGCCTCTTTCTCAAAATACCCTATCTCCGTCAATACACCTACATTTCTTGCGTTTTCTTTTTCGTAGCTCATTTTCAAAACTCCTTTTTCTTTTTAAATTTTTATTTTATTAAGTATGTCATCTACTGCTTTGTCAGCTTCAGGCATACTAAAAAACACAGACTTGTTCACTTCCGAATACGGAGTAAAATCATAATCGGTTCCGGTCATAAAGCCTCTCGTGCTCACATCAGTTATTTTTTCTTCCGAAACATAAATGTCGTACTTATCCTCAATAACGAAATAAGCAGTATCTCCAACCTTGCAAGCAGGTCTTATCCAACCATCTTCGAGCACAGAATCAGCAATACGTTCTATGCTTTTCTCATCAATATCGAGTTCTGGTTCCATCACTTCATCTCCGTACTCCCCACCATAAACTGTTGATGTGCTGTTTTCTATAACTTCTATCAGTCTTTTTCTGTCAGTCATCTAACATCTCTCCCTTTTTTTACCGTTGTTCGTTCAAAAAAAATCTTTGTATTCAGCTAATAGCCTATACAAGTTCTGGTTCATTCTGTGTACTTTAACCCTTTCTTTGATACTTCGACGCTCCAATTCACGCCTTCTTCTCCGATTCACACAATTCCCCCAATCTCTTAAATGCTTCTTCCTTGTCATAAGCTTTTCTTCCACAAATGTCTATTAAAGGCGTTCCCCATTTACTTTTATCCTCATAAACCACACAATATCTGCCGTTATGATTCTGCTCTCTTTGTTTCTGGCAAAAAGCCCCGTTTTCTGTTGTCTTCTCAATCATTGCAATAAAAGGCATACATCTTACACCATTTTTTACAAGATACTCTGCAAATGCAAGTATCTGTGCGTTATCAATGAACCAAGCGGGGCACTTACTCTCTTGCATCATATATACCAGTTTTTCAACATCTCAATCTCTGCCTTTTGGAGATTGAGTTTTTCTCTATTTTCTTTTAATTCTTCAAGCCATTTCGCAAGTTGTTTATGTTCTTCTTTGCATTCGTCACACATATCAACTCTATCAAGAACCTCATAACAATGATTTATTGCTTCTTCAAGTGTCATTCTTCCTTACCTCCGTCTTTGGTTAGGACATTTATGTCCTTACCATCCATTTTTGCACCGCACTCGTTACAGTAATTCGGTGTTATGTCCATTTCTTTGTCTATACCCCACTCCATATGACCGCAAAGCGAACACTTTATGTATGGAATTTCATCGTTATCCTCTAAGCCTTTTTCAAGTTCCCATTCCTGAATCCACTCTCCGTGCTTAACTTCCTCAACATCTGCTGTGGGTAAGTTATCTATATCAAGATATATCTCATTTACTATAGACATCCCAAGCCTACTATTTTCTTTTTTATGCAAATCTTTATATTTACCGCATACTTCAATAGCATCTTCTAATTTAATATACCTTGCCATTACTCCGCACCGCCTTTCAATATGAACAAAGCTTCTTTAAGTTTTTGGTACTGTACCATTTCAAGTCTGTATCTTGATGTAAAGTCACGAAACTGCCTAATGACTTCGTTCTTCCTGATATGTTTTTCATAGTCATCAACGGTTTTAAACAAATAATGTCTTGCCCCATATTCGTAATTATCTGCAAGGCAAAACTCATAAGCCGATTGTTCCGAAAATCTTTTGCCATTTGATAATGTTAGGTATTTTCTACCAATTCTATCAACTTCTACCCTCTTTAAGCCATCGGTTCTTTCTGCCAACATATAAGCCGAATCACCAACTTTAAAATCAGTTAATTTAATCATTCCTCTCCATCTCTTTTCCAACCTCCCAAACACCCTACAACATCAGGGCCTGGGAAGCATACAACCCCATAAAACATACATTTGTGGCAATTTGTTTCAGGAGAACCAAACTTGGGGACGTTGCCGTTTTTGAGTTCACCATAAACCGCCTTAATCATAAGTTCATCCGTCTTGTTGAGCATTTCGATTTTCCTCCTCTATTTCAGCCACTAAACGACTGATGTATTTTCTGCAACAACCTGCGTAGTTAGCAACAGATACATAACCTTTGCCGTCTATACAGGCCTTGCTGATTTTTGTCGGATGCCGTTCGCAACTCTTGATAGGGCATCCTGCGTAATCGCAGTAAGTAATATCAGCCATTTTTATCTCTCCCGTTTTCTGTGTTTTCTCTCGGTTCTTCAGGAAGCGGTTGCCAATGAGTAACTTTGTTAAACCGGAAGTATCCTTCGCCTGCTAAAAAGGTTTCTTCATCTATGAGCTTGGCTACCGTTGTGTGTGAGTTCAAGCCTTTCGAGCTTTTGATGAAGATTATTACTCTTTCGTTCATTCTCGGCTTTTCGTCTTCTATATTTATCCACTCTTGCGTATTTTTAACAGTCGGTTGCTGATTCAGTATGCCGATACAACTCAAAATGTTACAGGCTCTCTCGGTTTCTCCGTTTCTGTGTTTTGTTTCGGCGTAATTCCTGATGTCCTTTTCGAGTTTATTCTTATCAATCAAAACCATATATTTTCACCCCACCAACAATTTGATAACATCTTCAGTTTTTACCACTGCATCTATGTCACGCTTATCCCAATCCGGTCCGCATCTCTTGACAGTGGCAAAATCTTCTTTCTTGTTGAAAACAACGGTGTAGTGATTTACACCTTCGTTGAAATCGTAATATCCACTACCGTCATTGACGGTGTATGTGCTTGTGATTTTGCAAAACAACTTGTGAAAATTCTGAACGGAGCAGCTTTCCTTCAGTTTCTCTATATAGTCGTACCCCCAATATTCACAATGTTGTCTAAGTCCTTTTGCTACCATTTCTGTAAAATTCATTACTGCACCTCCAAAAGTTCCGGGTTGTCGAAGATGTTGCCTACCTTAAACGAACATTCCCAAGTCCAATCATTAAAAGGAATGAGGTCATTGCCGGCCTTGAACGCCCAACAGAAGTTTTCTTCATCCCATACCACAACTGAATAGAATTGCGTTGTTGCAGGATGCCCGAAAGTGTCGTCGTAATCTTCGACCGTTTCGACTATATCTCCGCTGAATAACTTTTCTCCGTTAAGTTCCTTTCCGGTGTATTGACCTACTGTATCACTGTAAACCACAAACTTTTCGACAGGAGCTTCTTTATTGTCATCCATATATCCATATATGATAGAGAAATCTCCCTTGCCGAAACAAACGCCGCCGTAAACCCAATTACTTTCACATTTCTTTCCTGCGTAATTTACCAAATATTCGCCTTTTCTTCTTGTCTGACCTCTAAACAGTTTTTCTTTCATTGCTCAACCTCCAACAATTCGGGATTGTCAACGACATTGCCGATTACTTCCACCGACGGGTCTTTGTCAATGTATGTAATCACTCTGCCTCCGTGCATATATCCCGAAACTTTCCTGTTTATAGCAAATCCCAAGAACCTGCCGTCATCGCACCACTCAACAACCGAGATATAACCAAGACTGTCTTTGAAAATATCGCCTTCGTGTATCAGTCTTTGGTTTTTATCAGGAATACCGGTACATTCTCCGACAGTTTCAGGAACGACGGGCGTGAGGTATCCTGTCATTTTATCGGCTATGTAAACCTGCTCGTCAGACAACTCTCTACGAATAATTACCAACGAACCCGTTTCCCAAGCCCCGTTATCAACTCTTTTGCCACGATATAAACCCATATTCTTACGCATCTGATTCACCTCTCATTCTTGATATTCTATTTCAGCCTTACCATTAGGAGCAATGAACTCCTTTGGCAGCTCGCCTTTGTGTTGCATAAAAGCGAAAAACTCTTTAGCGGCCTGTTCCACCGTCATTGCTTCTTTGTAGCTAAATGATATGATGAAATTTTTGTATTTTTCATCTTCAGGCAGACAAGGTATCGGATTCTTATACATCGCTTTCGCCTCCGGTTTGTACGCCTCGCTTTTCAGCGGCTTCGATAAGATGCATAAGAAACGCTCTCGCTTTCATATATTTATCCATCATCCATACCTCCTTACGCTAAATTTCCGTGAACGATTTTTCTACATTTTTCATACAATCCGGGAACATTATGAGGATTGAAATTGAAACCATACATACTGAAAAATCCGTCATTACTCATTTTGAACCAAGCACATCCGAGTTCGACCGCATCGTAGTATTTGTAACTGCCGTCCGAAAACTGTACTCCAATCGAATCTCCTATAAGGAACTGTTTCTCTGCAAACACAGGTTCTTTGAACATACTGCATCCCCCTTTATATAACATTGCCCGGTAATAAAAAGGGGCTGTCATTCCAAATATTCATTGCTTCTGCCTCGGTAACTTCCTGCGATGTATATTTTCCTTCAGCCATCAAGAAAACTTGTGCATCGCACTTCTTGCAGACATAATGATGCTTTCTGTGTTTCAAGTCCGTGTGGCTCGTATGTGCAACATAGACTTCTCCGTTGCAAAACGGACAACGCTTCATCCAATTCGGCTTTGTTGACATATATTCTTTAACAATCAGCTTGCTATTTTTCTTGTCAATCTCGAAGATATGCGGCTTCTTTTCGCCCCACTTAATAAATTTGCTTGGGTTATCGGTTCGTTTGATTTCTGCATCAACATAAAACTTGTCTTCACAAACAATCTCTCCGTCGTCTTCAATCCTTGATTTAACGAGGATTCTTCTGTTATCGAACCCTTCGATTTCGACGGCCTGCCATATAACATCTTCCACATCGCTAACTTCATTTATCGAATCACCTTCGATTGAATAGCAACTTGGCTCTGAACCGTATCCGCCTCCAAAACTTTCTTCGTAAAACTCCAAGTAATTAACTAATTTTGACATTTAATATGCTCCTCTCAAAATAATATTTATTTGCTCGACAACTCTTTTTCAAGTTGACAATGACCGCATCTCATATCCTCGCAGGCACTACACAGGACGATTTCTTTTCTGCATCCTGCACAGACAACGGTTCTGCTTTTACCGTCCCACACAACTTCGTTTACGAAATCGCAATGAGGACAGATTTCTTCAAAATCATAATCTTTTTCAGCCTTGGAATTGCGTAGCCGTTCACATTCAGCATCCGCATCTTCCGGGTTGAGGAACACCGTTTTTCCAATGTCTGAATACAGGTTCAGTTCGCAATCTCCATTTACGAAAAACCCTTTTGTGCTTACATCGGTGATTTCCTCTGCCGAAACATAGATTTCTTCCGTATCTTCAATGACGAAATATGCCTTGTCGCCGGGTTTACAGGTAAAGGCGAAAATATTATTTGCAAGCAAATGGTCTGCAAGTTCACCATTACTGATTGTTGGGAAGTTCGCATAACCCGTTACTCCGTGCGTTTGCTTTTCTTTCAGCACACCAACCAATCTTTCACGCATTATCATCACCCACCTTTTCTTTTACGAGGTTGTCAACTGTTTTTAGTGCCGTACTTTGAACAATAGCAAATTCACAATCTTTGTCACTCAAAGAGTACAATTTCGCTTTTGTTTCAAGTAGTATTTTTAATTGATGTGCAAACTTTTTTATCGCTTCGGTTTCTATTTCCTTTATGATGTTTTCTCTTTCTGTTCCCAAGACTGCGATTGCCGGAATGTTCGATGTATCAGCACCATATTTTCGTTCCAACACTTCAACTTCATTCATAAAACTTATGAGGATGTGTTGCAATCTCTCTATCTCTGTTTGCTTCTCATTGATAAGTTCAGCCGCATCTCTCATACATTCGCTTTTGCACTCGTCGGTATCGGCCGAACCTGTGTTGTAAGGACATTTTGAACATTCGTGGTAAGTTTGGCAGCACTCCAAGCCTTTCACAGTTTCAAAACTTTTCATTACCGCATCATCCTTTCAAGAAGATTTTCATAAAGCTGCTTGTAGGTGTCCCTTTCCGCAGTCAGTTTTATTACGATTTCACTCGGTTCGATTACACTTTCAGGCGTTTTTATTACGCTTTCGGGTGTTTTTGTTACACTTTTTGCAGTTTCAGTAACGGAATCTGCATTTTTGTTGCAGATGTTTGCAACTGTACTTTCAATCTTTTTGGAACTTTTTTCATTTTCTCCATCGAAGTTGAGGTCCAAGCTGATTGCCAATGCAATATCAATCATCTGCATTTCATAATCGGTGCAGGTACAGATGTAATCACCGAGTCTTGTTACCGGAACAGTTCTAATCTGTTCACAAAGTGCTATCGAGGTCTTCTGTGTGCTGCTTATATCAATGTGTGTCGCCAAATCTTCCTTCGGTTGAGTAGTAAGGTAAACTATCTGCACTAAGCCTTTGTCATAGGTTTTCTCGCTTGATACAACAACCGCAGGTCGTCCTGACGGGTTATCTGTGTTCATTGTGCTTTCTATGTAGAAAACATCTCCTCGTTTCCAAATTCGTTCCATAAGGTTTCCTCCTAAACTATTTTTACAATTTCGGCCTTTTTGATTGTCGGCTCTCCGAGAACTATTCTGTCTGTTGCTTTCTGACAGATAACAACGCCGTCAACCGCATCATCGGCATAGGCGGTGAGGTTATCAGCCAATTCCTGTTCTTTTATCCCGGCAATTATGCAAGATTCTTCGTCGATTTCAATATCGACCATTACTCTTAATTTCCTCATTCGGTTTTACCTCCTTCAAGTATTTCTTTTACGGCTCTTAACTGTTCAAGGGAGTAACTGTTGCAGTGCCTCCAATTTGCCGCTTCGTTAGAGAGCCATCTTCTAAGTTCTCGCAGTTCCTTGTACTGCTCGATGTCTTCTTTTGTTTTGAAAAGCAAGTCCAAACCACCATATCCGTTGACTTCCAACAAGGCGTTTTCGTAGTTTTCGTGAACCTCAAACTTTTTTGTATTCACATACGGATACGGAGAAGTAGTGACATATTTTCGGCCAACAGATACAATCTTACATTCGACCACATATTCTTTGCGACTGCCATATCCATAACTGAGAATATAAGCCTTTTGTCCTTTTTCAAAATCCTTCAGGTTCATTTGGCTTCACCTCCTGATATTGTAATGGTCGGCAGTTTTTCTACCATTTCGATAACTTTTTCAATCGTTGATTTTTCTTTCTTATCTTTTGCATCCCAATTCATAGTCAGCAACTTGCATTTCAGCATCGTAAAGTCTGTATATTTGCCTTCGCTTTTGAACATAGGACCTGCATACGGTTTATGCTGCATCCGAGCTTCAGGCTCACATAGGTTTCACCGTTCTCGCCGGTTCTTGTTGTTACTTCAGCCATTTTATTCAACCTCCTTTTCTTCAGGGTCGTGTGCCTGCTCTTTCGTAAGTTGGAGCAGAAAATCGTATGCCTCTCTTTCGTAGTTTACGAAAGCAACAAATTTGTTGTTGATGTAAATTCTGTAATACGGGATTGCTCTGTCGCCATTAACGATATAAACCGCCCAAGGATAGTCAAAAGCGAGCCTTGTTCCATTGCAGAAATATCTGTCTTCAGCTACGAGCGTACATTCAATCTGAACTGTCATTTTGTATTCCTCCAAATTCGTTATATTTCCGATTGGTAATGATTTATTACCGTATCTTTATCTTACAATAAACCGATTCAAAAGTCAATGTTTTTGCGGATATTTTTCAAATTATTTTCTAAAATAATCGAAAACATTTATTCTATGCCGAGAGCGGAGGAGGATGCTACAACTTTTACAAATAGAAAAAATCCCCTCCGGTTTCAAGTCCGGAAGGGATTCGATTTCTTCTTTATTCAGTTTTCGTCTTGTGGATGTCTGTTCCGTATTCTCTTATGAACGCCGCAGCTACTTTTGCGGCAACAGGGGTTATTCGGCTTTTCTTGGTTTCGTCTTCGTAGTATTCAGCGAAGAAATAGCGACCTTCTTTGTCGATATACAGTTCAAGTGCCTCGCCATCGGTAAACTTGTTTTCGCCGTCTTCGTAGAAGTTGTTGGCTAACGCATCTGATTCTGAGGTATCATATATCACTCTGTCAACCATAGCCTTAACTCTTTGTCCTGCACCTGCAATGTGCGTCTTAACAGTTTTGCCTGTATCCTTTACGGTTAATGTCAACTCGACTCCGATGCCTTCGAGCAGTGCAAGGAACTCGTCTGCTCTCAACGAATTTCTAACAAGCCTGCTGCTCAACTGTTGCGGAACCCAATTAACAGATTTGGCTGCTTCAGCTTGCGTTTTACCGGATTCTTTCAATGCGGCTGCAAGCAATTCTCTCGATGTCATCGTTACACCTCCATCCGATGTATCATTTATATCATCATACACCAAAACGGGGATATTGTCAATAATTTTTCTGAAATCACTCATTCTTTTTATTTCTCTCCAATCTTTTTTGAAATATGCGGAACTGCACCTTTATACAGTCCTTTCATCTTCAGCATCCGCAACGCTGCAATTTGCTTTCTATTCGGTTTGTCGTACACACAGTCACCATTCCACACAAGAACGACTCCCGAGACCATACATAGCCATCGGGCAAAGTCAAAATAATACTCCGGAGGACACATTTCGTTGAGTTCATCTCGGGTAACACCGAGCTTATCGCAGGCTATCGCAATGGCTTTCTCCTGATGCGAAGGAACGGCGTATAAAACCGTTCCTTTTTCATCAATCACAACTTCAAGGTAGTTCGTGTAGGTCGCTTTGTGCTTATCTGCATCGAATACAGAATACAGGTTATAAGGTTCAGCACTCATATAATCTCCAACTCCCAAAAACAGATTATCAGGTCAGCAGATTACAGATTAACAAAAGCGGAGCGAAAACCGAGGAAGCTGCCCGAGTTGGAACGACCATTGCCGCCGTCGAAGCAGAACACACCCGAGTTGCCGTGGCTGTCGTAGCAGCCGCCACGGTAGCAGTAGCGTTCTCCGTCGCAATCCGCCCATACATAATCGGTCACATTTTCAGGCTCGTCGCCTATCGGGAACAGGGCGAGCTTCTGCAACTGCTCCACATCCTCAAACGATGCTTTCAGGTCTTTGAAACGACATCCTTCGTAACTGTCGCCTGTTTTGTTGTGGCTATAAGCGAGGTTTTCACCTTCGGCATTGAAATGAACTTCTTTGCCACTCTTTAATTTAATCGGCTCATAGCCTTCGTCCGGGTGTATTGCTGCATCGTTGTCCTTAATAACCATAAGTTTTCCGTCAACGATTTTTATGCCTGATACCCATTCGAGAACATTGCCGTTAAGGTCGTATATACCGTCTTCGGTCCAATCGTGGCTCCAAGTTCTCGGTCCGCTACCGGTGTAGGTCTTGCTTGTGCCTTCAATCTTGATGCCAACCTCGTCGTTATGGTAATAGTCTTTGCCATAGTCACTGTTTCCGTGGGGCAGAGTGCCGTTCTTCTTGCACCAAAGGGCGATTGCGGCCCATTCTGCATTAGTCATAAGATGCCAACCCTTGCCTTTGTTTTGACAAGCCTTAACCGCCGTAGAAAAATCAATATTCACTTCCGGTGCCTGCATAGGAAGGGAGTAGGCTCTGCCGTTGATAATCACATTCTGATACTTGCTGATAAAGATTTCGTCAACTTCTTTTCCGTTGATGATGAAAGCGGATACAGTTTCGTCAGCACCGCCTGCAATAATATCCGAATACTTGAACTTCGGGATTCTAACCATTATACTCGGCGTTCCATTGTTGTCCGGGATGACAACCGTGTTTGTAAACTTATCAAAAGCCTGTTCTTCGTAGGCTTCGCAAATTCTGTTTGCGAGTTTGATGCCGTCACTCTTGGTACAAACTCCATCACTGCTATTGTGGATACACTTACTTGAACTACATAAAATCTTGCTCATAACAAATCCCTCCAAATCATTTATTTTTCATAATCATAACTCTGTCTAACAAGCCTTCATACAAGGCTTTGTATGTATCTCTTTCGGTAACAACCGCAAGATAATCGCCCGACACTTTCTTTTCTTCAAAAGAGGCTGTTGCCGGGACTGCCTCTTTTTCGATATTGTTCGTTCTTGGCAGACCTATCGAAATCTGCAAAGCGAGGTCAATCTTTTCCATTTCTTCGTCATTACAAGTGCCGATGTAATTTTCAAGTCTGTCTGTCGATACACTCGTTATCTGTTCACACAAAACCGTACTTACTTGCGGAGTGCTGAAGGTTTCAACGTGCGTTGGCAACTTTGTCTTAGGTTTCGTGGTGCAGAACACAACCTCGACAGTTTCGCTATGCCGATTGTTCTCGTCATTCGATATAACCACCGCAGGACGACCTGCGTGCTGCTCGCTACCGACCTGATAACCAAACTTGCTTACATAGAAAATGTCGCCTCGTTTGATGTCATACATTTTCTGTTTTCCTCCTTTCGCCGTATTGCCCTCTAAAATCGTTTTTAAGCGACTTTCCGTTTTAGATATAAACTTGTACCAATCGGTAACTTATCCCCGTGTTTGGGTGCTATATCTTAATTTTAAGGGGGTATATTGAGTTAATCTTCTTTTACAACAAACTTGCAGTCTTCCGAAGCGTAATTTGCAACATATTCAAGAGCCGTCAATGCAAGAAACATATCCGCAGCAAAAGCATCAACATATTCCTTGCCGTCAGGTCCGGTGCAACCTTTTTCAATCAGGTGCGATACGCCGGGAACTATCTTTTTCAAATTCACGGCAGCCTGTCTCCAACGCTCCGCAGGAACGGTTTCAGTCTTGTTCGCCATTCCAATATGCACTCCTTTCCTCAGGAGTAGCATTGTCGCTATCAAGCCCACGCTTTCTCCTGTTTTTCTGCCAACCCTTATAAACGGGCATATCTCTTTCATCAATGCTATATTCGCATCCGCCCGAGGTTGCGTACTTTTTCTTGCACGAAGCACTTCGTATTCTCCGACAGGCTCCTCAATTTTCCAACCGCTTTTCTTTAAGTATTCTTTGAGGTCCGGGAGCATACCGTGTTTAACAACCATTCTGTTTTTCATCTTTCTTGAAATTCCCCTCTCCATACTGAATAACAAAGGCTCTTTTTGCGTCAGCGGGTAAATCCGGCCAACTGTCTTCAAAGTGACGAATGATGCCAAACGCAACATCAAGTGCTCTCGACAAGGCTCTTTTGTCGCATATTTCGTCCATATACTTGATGCAGTCATCGATTTGTTTTCCGGTCATAATTTCAAGCCTCCTTACTGCTATATTCCATCAGCTTCCAAATTTCCTCAATCGAATCCGGCAGTTCTGCCTGAACGAAATTCATTCCGTTCAAATCTCCGATACTTCCTTTGGGATAGGTGTCGGTTTTTTCTCCTGTTTGATACTTTATAACACCTTTATCGTTGGGAGGATATACTGTCAATCCGTATGTAGGTTGGTCGCAGATGCTTCGACTCATATCCTGTCGCAGATAAACCGAAGTCTGACATTCCAAACCAAACGGACCGTAAATTTCTCCGTACCAACCATCACCGGCAAGTTTTTCAAGGTCGTGCATAAGCGGAATGAGGATGTCATCAATCCACGAAGCGTACATTTCCGAACTGTATAACTTCTCGTTGAGTTTTTCTATCTGCTCAGTCGCTCTTGATATGCGAGCCTGACGCTTTTCAATTTCATTTTCGATTTCTTGCCTGCGGTTAAATGCAGCCTTTCTTCGTTCAAAGTGCTGTTCTACATATTTCAGCATTTTCACACCTCCAAATATTTCTCAGCTTCATCACGGAGTCCTCTGTCTGTGTAGTAACCATACAGAAAATCTCTCTGTGCTTTTGTTATTCGTTTTTCAGGGTCAATGGTAACGACAGGGACACCTCGGGCCGGAGAATGAAGCAATATCCAACCTCGCTCCGTGAGCTTGTCGCCTTCGCCACCCCAAAAGCAAACTTCGTCTTCTTCGGTTATCCAACCTTTTTCAAGAGCAATCTTCCTTGCAAAATCTTGATGCTCGCCCCAATCTACCGGGTGGAATGTTCCATCAGGTTCAAGCCAACCGTAGTTATCGTCGTGAGACATTTCTATTTTTGCTTGTTTGAGGTAACTTGCAAGGAGCGGAGATTCTTCTTCAGCTTCATCGTACAAGTATCCGTATTCCGTGCTTACTCTTGATAAAATCCACCCATACCCGTTATCGCTCAAATAATCGAATAGATTTGAGTATTTTCTTACAACTTCATCGAGGTCTTTCTTGGTTTCATCATATCTTTTCAGTATGTATTCTGCTGATTTGACTGCAACCATATCGTTATCTTCGACCAAGGCGTAAGTTTTCTCGGCTGTATTACCAATAAACTTCGCCCTTCCAAAAACTACATCCATAGCGTGTGCTCGAAGTTGTTCCGGCGTTTCTCTTGTACCTTCCATACAAGAGAACAGAAATTCCTCAACCTTTTCCCAAGGTCTATGTTCCTGCCAAAACCATTCTCTCGCAATTTTTGTTACAAAAGAGCCTTCAACTGAAAACCTAAGAGCTTTCTGTTCCATTCTTTTCCACCTCCGGTAAATATGTTTGATAGTAATATCGTCTTGCCTGCGACTTATCTATAAATTCGCCAAGATAGATGTAATTGTCTGTTGCCGGATTGTGATGCGGAACCCTGTCGTACTGCTCCTGATTCAAAATCGCTCCGGTGTTTTCTCTTACATAAAACTTTTGCATTATTCCTTAACCTCCAAATCTGTCAGGTGTCGGTCTGTCCTGCAACAAGGGCATCCTCTGAACTCGATAGTGTTTTTCTCTGCTGCGAGCATTTTGGAGTAATCTACCACAATATAATCATCGTAGCCGATTTCGACTTCCAAAAACCGTTTCAATTCGCTCTTGTCTGTAAACCTGCTTCCACATTTGGTACATTCTATCGTATCAGGTACAATTTTTTCTGCATAATAGATATGCCCGTTTTCTCCGATGTTTCTCTTGATGAACCGAAGCTGCCAACTGCCGAACCAACCTTCGTGATATATCTTGTGTCGCAAGTAAACAAACTTCTGTTTTGCGAGTTCATCAAGAGAGAGGATATGTCCGCCTCGTCTGTATTTCTTTTCGTCCATAGCAACCTCCCGTTATCGCAATTTCATCTGCTTGCTCATAAATTCTCCGTACATTCTTCGCATATCGTCCCAATCAATGCAGCCCATTTTTTCAACCACGAACAAACCGCCCCATATCAAAGCAGACTTTGTTTCCAAATCTTTTTCTTTGCCGTCGTTATACAACCAATCTTCGAGAGCGAAGTATGCACTCATAGGTCTTTCTTTTGTAGCATCCTGTTCTATAATCTGTTTCAAAGCATCTCTTTCGTGTGCTTTGGATTCATATTCGCCGCTTTCCATCCTTTTCAAAAGTCCTTCGAGAGAACTCATAATATCATTCGGTTCTAATCTGCTCATTTGTCATCCTCCTTATAAAGACCAAGCTCATTGCAAGTGTCTTCGAGAGTTCTGTCGATAGCATCGTAATCAAACATAACTCCGCTATCGTCATACAGGGTTTTGATACAGGCCTGCACGATATTTTCTGTGACTTTTTCTTCCGGGAACTTCAAAACCTCTTTGAGTCTGAACGGAACTTCATCTTTTATAAATTCGAGTAAACTGTCGGCTTCTTCGTTGTAGAGCAGATGACGAACGCCTTTGCTATGGCGTTCATCAAACCATCTCCAAATATCGAACTTCCAAGTTCCTGCCGGGAAGTGGAGGAACGCCTGCTCAATTCTTTCAGTTTCGGGATTCATAGGAACATCCTCAAACTCTTTCCATTTCTTTTCGAGTAGGTAATCTCTTTCTTTAAGAGTGAGAGCAAGGCTCGCTTTCTCAATTTCTTTGCTCTTTGCTAATTTTTCGTTCATTTCAAATTCCTCCTATCCGAAAATAATATCGCCGAACAGTGCACACTGAACAATGCCGTCCGCACATTCTGCATCAATTTGGCAGCAGTCAACTTCTTTGCTTGTAACCGCTCCGTATCTGTCATAGCCTTTCGCAACCCAAATACCGAATCCTGTAAGAAACTTTTCGAGGTCGAGAATATGCGTCTCACCGGTTTCGCTATCGTAGAGTAACAAGCTGCCACCCCTTGAAATCTGCTCGGATGCGTATTCTCCGTAATAATCTTCCTCGACAACTTCTGCCTTGCTGCATCAAATGTAATACTCACATCAATTCACCTCCTTATCCGAGAGGATTTCTATTTTTGCGACTTTCTGTAAGTCGTCTTTATCTGTTCCCATATTCAGCGTTGCTCCGTCATAATACCTGTGAGCATCTTCAGGAGTCCCGTTCATTTTCGTCACGAACGAATCTCCGTTTTCGAGATATACTTTTACTGCTATCATATTGCCTCCTTAATGCGTAGCATTGAAATTTTCAATCGCCCAACGATTACCGGTAGCATATACCTGTCGGCGAGTTCTTTCGTAAGGCGTTTCAATGCAGACTTCTTTCGACTCCTGTTTCGATTCACACTTATTGCAGTAGCACATCTCAATACCAAGTTCATCTTTTCCGAGATATTCGATGTTTGAACTACCGCATTTTGCACATACTGATTTCATCCTCAAATCATTCACCTCCAATCTGAACAGCAACTCTGTATCTGCTTTTCAGCACCGTTCCGTTTCTTTCTATCCCGAAAATAGCAAATCCTTTTGAACTGCCATCAAGCGGAGCGGTGATATTGCCACCGTAAATGACCGGTACGAAGTGCGGGTCTGAGGCAATCATATTCATTGCCGTCCAATCTACGACGGTGTAGGAGTAGCCGTCGTCATCCTGTATGGTTGGTCTATTTTCGAGAACCTTGCACATTTCTATATTCATATCGGTTTACCTCCAATTCTTCGTCGTCTTCGTCATCTTCCGAAAGGTCAACATCAAGCAATCTTTCAAAGAAACGAGTTACCGCAGGAAATCTGTCGAATATCTTTTCGAGGATGACTGCAAATCCGATGAACACAAGGAAAATCATCATATAAAACCAAAATATCATCAGGTTATCCAAAAATACTGCTTCTGTCATTTTTATCCCTCCGTAATTTTTATAACTTTGCCGTCTTTATAAACGGCTATAAAACTGTCGCTATCGTACCATTCGCCGTCTTTTTCAATCGTTGCATCTACCGGAAATTCATTGTCAGGGAACAAGTTGCCGATTGTCCTTGACAAAACTTCCATTGTCTGTTCTTTCAAGGTTTCAACATTTTTGTACGGTCCTGCCGTTGCATCGACATCTGTTTTGCCATCAAAGCTCAAACTGTATGTCACCATATATTCATTGGGGCGAGAAATCTTGTAATCGAGCGTTGTTGGTTCTCCCATATATTCGAGTTCCGTCATAAACTCCGCAACCGCTTCGCTTTCATCAGTGCAGTCGCTCTCAAATCTGAAGACAATATCGGCTACGAGTTCGAGTATTCCGTTATCGAACTCCGTGTAGTTGTACTTCGCACTAACCAATTCTCCGATATGTTTGAACGAATCAATGAATTTCTCCGGCATATCGTGAGCCGAGCAATTTTCTTCAGGCTTGATTATAAACACGCCGTTCAGTTTCAAATTCCATTTCATTTTCATCTACCTCCTAACAAGTAACGATAACCATATCGCTATGTGCCAATTTATAAACCAAGTTCTTTGTGAACTCCCTGAACTTTTCTACCGAGTCGAACACCGACTTATCTTCGTAGTCATCGTAATAATTCAACTTTTCTTCTCGCAGGTGTTCTTCGATGCTTGGTTCTCTGTGCCAATGGCCTTCGTACTCACGAATGTATTCCTCGACACTATCTAATGTTTGGCATATCTTCCAGCCGGGAAGACCGCCTTGTTCTTCGGTATATATCCTTGCGAATATATCCACGATGTCCTGTGCTTCTTCTTCGGTAAAAACCAATGTCTCTGCGAAAACTTTTACTTCATCTTTGCTAAGTATTTTCATATCATCACCACCTATCAATCTTCTTTTTCTGAAAGTGCACCGAGCATATATTCGTGCACTTCTTTATCTGTCATTTCGTTATCGTTGTCGAGTCCGGTTATCGCTCGATAGCCTTCTCGCAATTCCTTGGCCGTCAAACCTTTTCTTTCGTATAAATCGTACAAAACTCCCATAAGTTCACCGCCTATCAATAACAGTTATGAGCGTGAACTGCGATTCTGTGTATCAAACTTTCGATGCCTTCTACTATCGGTGTGTCGATGCAAGTTACATCGTTTTGGTTTACGGGTTTATCTGTTACGAAGTTATAAGCGATTCTGCCACCGATATTTTGAGGATGCAGAGCTTCGAGCATTTGGCTTACAGGCTCGTCGAAGTCAACTGTAAAATACGGTTTCAACTTCAAGATAAAACTGTCGTTTTCACCGTTCATCTCTTTGAGATAACCCCAACGGATTCTAACAGTATCTTTGCTGATACTTCTAACACTCCAACCCCAATCAGGGTCGTTCAGGCTTTCCTTTTTTACTGCCTTGCGAATAGCCTCTGCATAATCGTTGAGGTCAACCATTTCACCGTTCCAAACAATTCTGCCTGTTTCGGTTCCGTTGTCGTCAACCTGATAAATTTCAACCGCAATTCCTTTTGTCGGATATTCGTTGATGATGTTGTTCAACTGTTCCGCCAAGCCGATTTCTGTGTCGGATTCGAGCTTGTGTTGAACATCTTTTTTAGTGTTGTAAATCGTAGCAAAAAATCTACTCATTTTCGTTACCTCTTTTCATTCTTTATATTACCAATCGGTAATATTTATCTTGTACTTATCTTAATATATACCGCTCAAATTGTCAATAGTTTTACGGATATTTTTCAAATATTTTTTTAAATAATTGTTTTTGTTGATACAAGCAGAGGAGGCTGAAAAATCCGGGCAAAATAAAAAATCCCCCTACCTCAGCCGAAGCCAAGATAGGGGGATTCTGTCTATAACATCATTCAATTTTCGAGACGGGGAACTGCCTCCTGAATGATGTGTGTATCAGGTCGGAGGTCGAAACCTGCTTACACCTTATTCATTACAGCAGCAACGATAGCCTTGATGACTTCTTCTTTGGTCTTCAGGTCATCGGTCTGCAAGCCGTACTCACCGGCTTTTTCCTTAAGTGCTCCAAGAGACATATCAAGTAATTCAGTAACCAATGCGGATACTGTTTCGACGCTTGCGATTTTCCCTGCCTCTGTCGATGTGCAACCTTCTGTTTCCGAAGCACTCTTGTAGGTATCTGCATACTTTCGCATCCAATCAAATACCCACTGTGCAATCTTCTCTAATTCATACTTATTCAGGAACCTTTTGAGCCACGCAGGAACCTTATCGTACATAGCGTTGACTACCTGTGCCATTTTCTCACTGCCTTTCAGGTCAGTTTTTTCAGCAAGGGCAATCAGTTCGCTCACGCCTTCGGCAAGGTTGCCTTTCACTTTGAAGTAAAGCATCAGTCCGTATGTAACGGCACAGATGATTACAACGATGATTTCTACAACATCTATCCAATTCATTTACTTTTCCTCCTATTTACCGAGAACCGTCAAGCAGTTTGCTATATACATAGCAGCCTGACCTCTCGTAATTTCTTCATCAGGTCTAAACAGACCATCTTCGTAGCCATTAACAACTCCAAAAGCTTTCAAGCTTGCAATAAAACGCTCTGCGTAATGTCCTACAGTATCTGTAAAGCCATCGCTCTTTCTCATCTGTATTCCGCAGTACAACATCATATTGCTTGCTATTATCGCAGCTTGCCCTCTCGTGATTTCGGCATCAGGTTTAAATGTGCCATCGTCAAAGCCATTATCTATGCCACAAGCCACAATTTTCTTAATGTCTGCTTCCGCCCAGTGTCCAACAATGTCAGGGAACGCACCTGAATTTCTCAAATCAAACTTACACACTTTCTCCAATACATTTACAGTCATTGTCACAAATTCGGCTCTTGTGACCTTGTTTTCTGGCTTGAAGGTGTTATCTCCATAGCCGTTAACCACTTCGTACCCTACAAGTTTGTTTATGGCCTTCTCGGCATAGTGACCTACAACATCCGGGAACACTTTAACATCAACCGTTCCTGTCGAATAATCTATATATGGCAATTTACCGTGCTTGGTCCATTTTCTGCTGTTCAACCCTGTTACGGGTCCTATGTTTGCAAGAGCGGATTTCTGAACACCGCCATTCCACGATGGCGTTGACTCAACAACCACTCCATTACCGACATATATTCCTATATGTCCGGTTGTCCAAACAACTTCCCCGACTTCAATGTTACTAAAGTTAGTAGATACCCAAGGACATCTTGCAATCATTTGGTCTGCGGAAATGTCCTTCACTCCATTTGATTGGTACTTCGCACCACCATATATAGCCGACATATTTCCTGACCATCCCCAAAGAATACCTTTAATCAATCCAACACAATCAAAGAAATATCCATTGTTGTATATCTCCCGAGCCTTCGCCAAATATTTGTTGTTTTTCGAATACTGGTTTATCATCCTCTGCATATTTGTGTCATTTGCAACTAAACCAAAAGAGCCCCACACATATGCTGTATTGTAATTTTCAGCTATATCAATAGCTTTGTTTATAAATTCTTTGCTATTCAAAATCATTCCTCCTCTGTAGGTATCTTAAAATCAGACTTCCTTATTTTTTCTACATTTTCCGCCTTGGCCTTGTTGCCATAAAAGCCTATAGCCACAGCAACAGGTGCTGCAATATAACTGAACAATCCACATAAAGATGCGGATATGTACATAACATTGCCAGTTTCAAGAATCTTCCAGATTATCACCATACCAAAAAAAAGGCCAATAAAATAAGACAGTATGACTAAAGCCAATACTATCTTTGAGAATTCAAATCTTTTCTGTTTCATAAATTATCACCTCTATGTTTCAACGGCAGATGGTTAATTTCATCCATAAGAGCGTCAAGGTCTCCATTCCCATCAAGTCCATAATGATAAGATTCGTGCATTTGGTGCAAAATTCGTCTGTCATCAAAATCTATCTCTTTTGCGTCAATATATGCCTGCCCGAGATACCGAATCCTATCATACATTATAAACTTTTGTGCTTCTACAAGAGCATCAACCTTTTCCTCAAGATTCTTTATCTTTTTGCCTTGTTTTTCTTGATAATCTATTTTCTGCTCCTCCGCTCTTTCCTCAGCCCGGTCTTCCTTGACCGCTTTGCGGTTTCTACGCCAAGACAAATATTCTTTAACACCTTCTATAATTGCTACGAACACTCCTCCTGATGCAAGAACTAACCAAACATCATTTACCATCACTCAGTTCCTCCTGTATCTGTTTCTTCTTTGCCATCTTCCATAATGAATCACTTGCCTCAAATCCTTTTTATCTATTATTTATACCATAAATTTTAAGTCCATAACACTGGTAGAAAGTATTGCCAAAAATGTAGAGCAGGGTTTACACTCTGTTCTACACAATTATTACTTAAATACAATCAATATATGAGTGTTATCAACTCTATCAATTACTCGATATCCACTATCTGATTTAGTTGCTATACCATTATCATTTGGTTTACAGTAACCATCTACTTCGCATGTACCATCATCATCAACTACTAGCTGACCTAACATACCAATGGTAGACCATTCAGGTCTTTGGCTACGAGGAATATAAGTCTGTGTAGAATCATAGTCAGGATTTACTTTAAACCATTGACCAGTTACATTACCTTCTTCATCTATAATATCTTCATATAATAGATTTCCATAGACATCAGTCATAAATCTACCTGACCAAGAATCTTCATATGCGTTACCTACTATAGACGCATTAGCAGTAACAACTCCAATAATATAATCATCAGAAGATGTAGCTAATCTAATTTTCTTTCCAGTTAATGTTACAAATCTACCTGTACGAATTTCATTGTCTGGATTGCCATCAGTCCATTCGAAGTATTCAGAATAGTCAGCACCAGTAGAATTATATGCACTCATAGCAAATGTTTCGCCAGATTTGGTAACTCGAAATGCATTAGAACGATATCTAGTTTCAGGACTACTACCATTACCAATAATAAGCACTCCATCTCTTGAAACAAAATTAAATTCACCGATTACATATTGACATTCGTCACAAGCAATGGTCGAACATCCAGCAGCATGAGAACATCTTCCGTATGCTAATGTATCTTGACCTTCAGCAAAAGCATTCTCACCATAAACTCCATTAAATCCACGGTTTGGATAATCCAACGAATAAAAATATCCAATATCTCCAGGTTTAATATTGCTAGCAAACGCATACGTATCTAGTTTTATTACTATGCCGTCGAGAACAGTTGATATTATTACTGCATTATCATACTCATTGCCACACAGTACAAGCGACCAACGAGTTCCATCATATATGGCATTAGCCATATCATCCCAATCTACAGGTTCATTTAGCTTAAGCGTTATTTCAGGAAAGCCTTCGCTATCAAAAGCCAGAGATTCAAAAGTGCATGATATACTTCCTAAACCTGTTTGAGCATTATTACCACTTGCAAAAGACTTCTTGCCATAAGTTCGAGAATCTGTACCACTTACAAAAGAACTGGGGCCTATAGCCATAGTCTTACACCCTATAGCTAACGCATGCTCTCCTAGCTTATAAGGGAATCTAAGTGAATACATATCATAAACTTCATCTTCTTCATAAGAACCGATTGTTCTTAAACTACCTTCGGCTTCTCCATTCTTGATGTTTAAATTGTCTTTACATAAAACCAACTCTCTTTCAATATTTGCTTTTATAGCAATTTCATCATTATTAATTCTTGCAAAAGCAAATATGGTTGATTTGGATGTGGATTTTTCCTGAATGTCTTCCCAAATTTTATCAAATCCTTCGGGTGTTATATCTTCTTCTGTTACCATGTTATCAGTTAATGCAAAATATATCGAAATAGGATTGGTTATAACCCCTGCAGAATTATATCCTAGAAGGTCATTTATGTGTGTTATAACACCATTTGTATCATTAGTATAATATTCTTCACTATTATTAACTTTTTTAACATCTTTAAAATGTATCCATAGTCTCAAACCACTATCAAAAGAAATTTGATTATTTTCTAAAACTAAGTCATAACCATTATAAGGTACATACTCTGTACCTAGATCTGATACACAGTCTAAGAGAATAGAAGTATTAGGGAACTGTGCATTATACAATGGTGCCAAGTCAATAAAATAATAATCCGTTCCTACACGATTGGCACACTGAATAGTTTTACCTTTAACACTTTTAGTTCCTAATGGAGTATCAATTTTTAATTCTATAATTCTTTTTTCATGGTAAACTTTTCCATCTTCTATCCTCAACATATCACTATTGTTATTGGTACATTTTAAGGATACAGGAATATCAATATCATATTG
>JAZNWI010000007.1:0-1769 GCA_045593305.1 Clostridia bacterium
TCTTCTTTTGGCTGTTTCTTGGCAAGTTCGGCTAACACAGTAGCACTGAAGTTTTCATCTTCATTTAATGCCTTTGCAAGTTCTTCAAGAGTATCAAGGTTTTCAGGAGCTGAACCGAGCAATTTTGCAATAGCTTCAGCAACCGCCTTACCACTTTGAGGTTTTTCACTTGTGGAATTATATGTCTGCTCGGTTATGTCGTCTGTAAGCTGACTGACTTTTGTGGGTATTTCGGTTTTTTCAGCTTTGGCTTTAAGTGAATTATCAACATATTTCTTGGTTACTGACCTTTCTTCCCACTCAGACCAAGAGCCTTCTTCAAAGTCCATAAGGTAATAATTGTATTCTCTCCTTAAAACAGCTTGTCCCAGTGTCAATGTCTGACTTATCCATCCTTCGTCATAATTTCCCTCAACTGTCATAAAGCAATGTCCGTCATAAGTAGCATAGTCCCCATATTCTACATAATACATTCCGTATTTCGTTATGCTGTCAAGCTCTGATGCATCATAAGGAAATCCAGTACAGGAAATTGATATATTTTCTATATTTGAATCTTCACCTTTATCGCCTTTGTCTCCTTTATCGCCTTTCACACCCTGTATTCCCTGAATGCCCTGTGCTCCTGTATCACCTTTGTCGCCCTTATCACCTTTGTCGCCTTTTAGTCCTGTTTCGCCACGGGGAATTTTAAAGTTTAAAATCATATCCTTTTTAGTTCCTGTATTTTCAACTGCTGCAGATTCCTCAAAGGGTACGGTTTCAACATTTCCCACTGTAATTGTCACAACATACACATTGTCACTGTTTGAACCATCAAGGGAAACAAAGCTGTCTATGTAAATTTTCAAAGGTTCAAGGCGTTCAATGTAGCCTGTGTCGTCATAAAGCTCGTAACCCACATACAAAGTACCCTTTGCCATATAAGAACCCTCTACCGTGCAGGAATAGACACCTCCAACCGGTGTAAGCTCATCTGTCACTGTAGAGTTGTTGTTTGGTGCTTTTATGTATGCACGAACCTTTTTGTCCGTTTCAATTGTTGCGTTAATCTGTAAGCTTTCGTTTTCCTGTTCAAAGTGTATAGAGTTGTCGGAAACCTCATCAATGTAGCCGTACAGATTATATATAACATCAATTTTTTTCAAAACATCACTTCCTAACCTAAATATTTTAATATTTCAGTAGTAACATCATTTTTAGTCGCATAATTACTGTTTCTTATCTTTGTTACATTAAAATCCAATGTTCTGACATTCTGACTTGAAAGGTTGTTAAGCTGTCTTGAAATGTCACGTTTCATAATAAAAACCTCATCAATAATCTGTTTTATTACTTTTTTTGCACTTTCCAAATCCTTTATGCTGTCAACATTTATTTTTTCTATATTCATATATCATCACTTCCTGTAAACATTCAAACTCGCTCCACTCCTGTGCTTTGATGTTCCAACGGTAACCTTGCCGTGAATGTCAAGTATCCGTACATCACCTTTGCCTTTAAATTTCAACGAAAAGCTGTCGCACTTCTTTATCCTTAGCTTAAAGTCAAACATTTCGTCTTTTTCCGCAGTTTTTACTGCTACCCTTTGCCACTGTCCGCCGTTTTGCTTTGCATATACTTCAAGCCTGCTTTGCTTCGGCATATCTGCACGAATCCAAAGCTTTGAAAGGTTTTTACGCTCTGCACTCTGGAAGGTAAAGTCCTTTGTTTCAAATTCCCACTCAACGGCTTCATTACCTGAATTTAATTTATAAATACCGTCATCG
>JAZNWI010000008.1:0-2679 GCA_045593305.1 Clostridia bacterium
TACAACCTCTTCGGTATAAAGATATTCATTATCGGGATATCTTGCTATGGTTTGTCTTATGTCATCCACGAAAAGCTCGCAATAAAGAGGACCTGTATAATCGCCGTCATAGTTATCTGCTGTATGGTAAGAGCCGATTGCGTAAATCTTACCCCAATCATCGCTTGTGAGCGAATATGGTGCTTTTGTCAGGTCAACAACCATAACATTTTTCTGAGCATCGGAAGAAAGTCTTTCTGCAATTTCGGGATAACTTTTTACATTTTTAAAATCGGCGGTATTAAGTGTTATACCACCATTGATAATAACCTCACCGTTATAAGAACAGTATGTTACGGGACATTCCTCTGTGCCTGAATCCTCTTTGGTAAAGTTAAGAGAAGGCACACGGTATTCACCGCCTTCTATGCAAACCGTAATTCCCTTTTTGCCTGCTTTATCTGTATTTCTTACAGCTTCAACCGCTTTTTCAATTGTCAGAAACGGTGAATCTTTTGTACCGCTGTTTTTGTCATTGCCATTTGTGCTTACATAAAAATCGCCGATAATCATTTTATTTTCATTCTTTTCGTTTGATACTGTTGATAATACAGGTATGGGAGCAATATAATTTTCGTAAAGCAAAACGTAAATCTGCGATTTGATATAGGTATGACTTCCAAAGAGAAGTCCGCTAACAATAAGTACGGAGAGAACCACCTTTAAAATCTTGTTGTTAAATATCCTGAACACACAAAGCAGAGCCATAACAGATGTGATAATGAATGTGAGATACACGGGAATAACCATTGCCGCCAACTCAAGCTCACCGCTGCCGATTACGGCATTTATCAAAAACATAAGTCCGATGAGGACAAACGCAAAGACCAAAGCCGTTAAAACTGCATTCAATGCTGTTTTCTTTTTATCCGCTTTTTTGCTCACCGGTATCGAAAGCAATGCTCCGCCAAGGCAAACAACAAAACCGAGAATAAACTGAAGCGGTGTATATTCAAAACAGAGATATTGCATGTGGTAGTAATACAAACCGACAATTGCAAAAGCTATGCCCAAAACAAGACAAATTGTTCCGGATATTTTTGTTTTTAAGGTTTTCTTCATAAAAATAAATCCTCCTGAATTCTGATCCATTGAAGTAATTATAGCACAATGTAACCTTTCTTTTCAATAGCAAGTGACGAAATACTCCCTGCGTTTCTGTGTTATGTGGTTATGTTGGTTGCCCGATAAATTGGATTTGGTTAATCAGCTTCAATATGCAACTTATAACTTTTTGAAGACCATTTTAGTTTAGTTAATTATTACTTACCTATTATCGGCATTTCGGTCATACGAAGCTTTGCACAGCCATACGGACAAAGTTTAATTTCTTGAATTTTTGAAATCGGATTTCTTGATTTTGGTGTTTTTCTTGCAATGCTTTTGTATGGGAATTTAAGGCCCCAGTTAATTTGTTGCATTTTCGCCTCTATTGTTATAGGTGGGTTATCCTGAGAAAAGGGAACAGTACCGACACCGTTGTATTTTATTTCAAAATCATCACCGGCAAAACTGTAATTCCATGGTGTTTTTGGTATAAACTGATAGTCACAGTACGGAAATTTGCGTTCTACTCCTTTTTTAGTATATTCTTTCATTTCCTTTTTGTAGGCAATAGGAACAGAGAAAAGTAATGAGCCCATCTGCAATGTATATAGAGCGTTTGGTCTCTTTTTAAAATATGGCGTTGTCTGAAATTCAACTTCAATTTCAGTTTTACCTTGAGTTATCGCAAATTCAAGGTCTTTATTTTCTCTGATTTCACCATTTACTATAAGACTTTCAGCAAATGACGGAATACGGATTACAAAATTGAAATCCTTTTCTGTATCTATATAATAGTGCATTTTATTTTCAAACGGATAATTAGTTTCAAGTTTGATAATTACTCCATTGTCATTCAACACAGAAGGCAGCATAACCGAGTTGATTACAGTATCACCCTTGTGCATAAATGCTGAAAGTGCAAATTTAGGCCATCCCTGATTGAAGTTTGCGGTACAACAGCCAAAATTCGGCTCAAGTCCGAATGTATGTGCATAAGGACCGTTTGTACTCCACGGAGCCATAATCATAGTCTTCTGACAGGCAATCTGATTCACCTGCTGAACATACTGATGAACCCACATATCCTCGCTGAGTGTGGCAGGAAGAGCATTGAATCCGAGAACTTCAAGACGTTCTGCCCATTTGTTGTCACCTGTGTGGGCAAAAATTTCTTCATAGGAATACATCTGCTCAACTACTGCACAGCATTCGGTTCCTCTGGTAGGATCAAGACCTGAAAGCACTTCATCACCTGTAAAGCCCTCAAAAGCTGTTCCGTTATAGCGGTCGAGAATTTTACGGAGTTTTTCTGCGTTGTCGGTATATTCTTCACCCAATAACTCGTGAGAAACCGCCTCACTCTTAAGCATCATAGTTATGTTTACTATATGAGTATTCATTCTCCAAATATGGCTCGGTTTTTTCCAGCTTTCGATTGTGGTGTTATAATCAAAGCCTTGCTCTTTTATTATCTTCGCAAGGTCACGTATCCATTCCTCATTATATTTTTCATATAAGAAACTGAGCGAAATAAAGGTTTCAAACCACCTGTATTTACCCCAACCAAACAGCTTCATTTTGCCACTTTTAAGA
>JAZNWI010000009.1:0-5951 GCA_045593305.1 Clostridia bacterium
ACACCGCATACATAAAATACCACGACGAAGAGTGGGGTGTGCCGAATTTCGACGAGCAGTATTTATTTGAAATGCTGATTCTCGAATCCTTTCAGGCAGGACTTTCTTGGGAATGTGTGCTTAACAAACGGGAGGCTTTCCGCAAAGCATTTGATGGCTTTAATGCTGAAAAGATTGCCGTTTATGACGATAATAAAATCACCGAACTTCAAAACTATAAAGATATAATTCGCAACAAACTTAAAATTCGGGCGGCGGTAAATAACGCAAAAATCTTTTTGGAAATACAAAAAGAATACGGCAGTTTCCGTGAGTATCTAAAAAGGTTCACTAACGAACAGCAGATTATAGAGGTGGAAAAGACCACATCACCTTTGTCGGATGCTTTGTCCGCTGACCTTGTAAAGCGCGGAATGAAATTTGTGGGCAGTACAATAATTTATTCTTATCTGCAGGCAATCGGCGTAATTTCCTCGCACGAGGAAGAATGTTTTATGTATAAAGGAAAATAGGCTATGAAGAAAATTAAGATAACCGTAATGCGAAAAGCGCGGTATGATGATTTAATTGAAAAGTACGAAAACCCTATAGAACACGCCTGTGATTTAGAGGAAGGTCAGGTATTTATCTGTGAAGGGTGGCAAAAGCCTGATGGATTTTGCGACAGTGCGTGGGAGAGCGTTTCACCGTTTGTTATGACACTTGCTCACGGTGGTGGGAATTTCTATGACGGATGGATGAAGAATCCAAAATCTGCAATGATTTCTTGCAATGACGGTTTCCGCCCCGTAAGTTTTTTAATTGAAGTTGTTGAATAAGGAGATTACTATGTTGAAATTTATCTGCTATCCAAAATGTACCACTTGCCAGAGAGCCAAAAAGTGGTTAGATGATAATAAAATCGAATATGAGCTTAGAGATATTAAACTCGACAATCCTACACTTGAAGAGCTAACCGAGTGGTATAAGAAAAGCGGATTGCCATTAAGAAAGTTTTTTAATACAAGCGGTCTGCTTTACAAATCGTTAGATCTTAAAAACAAACTGCCTGAAATGACCGAGGATGAAATGCTAAAACTTCTCGCAACCGACGGTATGCTGGTTAAAAGACCCTTGCTCATAGGTGATGATTTTGTTCTTGTTGGGTTTAAACAGGTTGAGTGGGAAGAAAGATGTAAGTAAATATGAATGGTGAAAGACTTGGAGAAATAGAAGAATTGCAAGTATCACTGCATTCTGCAGAAGGCATAACAGAAAAAAACGAATATAACCTTGATGGGATACTTTTTGATTTGGATACAAAACTTGACAGTTTGACAAACCAAGCAGATAACCTTGATTATCTAATATCTGTTGCTTCGGGCATTCTGTGTAGTGCATTGGAAATTTTATGGGTTGGAGATTTTGATTTATCCCGTGGACGAGAAGTCGCAAGCAATAAAATTGACAGTGTTGTTAAAAAAGCAGCCCAAATGCTTGGTTGTAAAGATAGTGATTTATCTTCTTGCGTTAAGTTTTTGGAAAAAAAGTTTCCTATCCCAAGTGATGGTAACACTCCTGATTTTGGCGGAGGACTTCAGCATCATTTGAGAGATTTCGCACATCATCCTACCATCGTAGGATTGGTGTTTTCTTTACTTACACAATTTACATATAAATCCTATGGTACGGACGTCAATGGCAACTTCCTTATTGTCGATGTCTCCAAAATAAGTCATTCATTTATAGGTGATGACGTTCCATCGAAAATTCTATACGGAACCCTCACATGGTTCTTCCATCTTGTTAGCGATGTAGCAGGTTCAAGTAGCACCGCTGGAAAAAGTGGTGGTACCGGTATACCAGGTCCAATTCTCGCATTAGCAAAAGAATTATCAGCAATACCGTTTTTTAAGAATATTAATGTTGGAGACAACTCCTTATCGGTTTTCTTGTCGAAATTATTTAATGGAACGTTATTTGTTCGTCGAGATGAATCTGGAACAATTATTAAGGACAGTGTAGTTAAGTTTGATTTACGTGGAGAACTAGGTGTAGGGATAGAACTTGGCAGGCAGTCAATCCCTGTTGTAGCAAACGAATGCATTGTACGTTCGTTTTATTTCGTTCGACGATTTATTTCTGTACTTCGCGCCAATGATGTTCATACACTTGCAGACATAAAATTACTAGACTGGGATAAGGTAAAACCGGTCAACAATCCCACTATATCCAGAATGCTTACAATAGCAACTGGAGTATTCACGACTATAGATATTGGAGAAACAATAATCACAAAAAAGTACTGGGTATCCATCAATTATGTTGGAGTAGGACGTTTTGCGGTAGCAATCGGTCAGGATGTCGCATGGTGTCTGAAAACTCGTGATGTCAAAAAAATAAAGCAAATGTATGAGAATATCAAACGTTTTTCATACATGCAAGAAGATGACCGAATTTATAAAAGAATCGGTAGTGATATGATGGATGTTGATAAATTAGGCTTAACCGTCGAACAAACAGAAATTTTATATAATCTTGAATACTTCAAAACCCTTAACGATATAAAGAAAACAAATCTTTTTCTAAATGAAGACGGAATCAAAACATTAAAGAAAACATGGCTTGCTGAATGGAAAAAGTATATGTCGCAAGGTTTTGCAAGTTTTTTACAAATGCCCGATGCCGAACTACATTGGTATTCAAAAAAGGAATTGATTCAAAAGATTGAAGAAAGCAATCCGAATGGTACTTGGTTTCGCTTGGTTCTTCTTGAAACTATGTTATTTGAACCTTATTATCCATTAAGTCTTGAAAAAGATAAGAAAGGTAATGATGTTCCGAGCAAAAAATATAAAGATTTGCAAAATGTAATTTGTGGTTATAAAAAGACTACTGGAGATGCTTACCTTGAATCCTTTTTCACTGGAAAATATTATACAAGAGGATATATAGGAAGGCTTAGAAAATGTTATGATAAAGCACTTCGTGAGTTGAACGAAGTGCTAAAAACTGTCATTACATCCCTATCAATAACCGCAGTAATCACTATCTTTGCAGTAATTACTGCAGGGGCGTTTGCTCCTGCGATTGCCGTTGCATTGGTAGGTTCAAATTTTGCTGGTCTTAGCGGAGCTGCTTTAACCAGTGCTTGTCTTGCGTATCTGGGTGGTGGTGCTATCGCAATTGGAGGAGCTGGAATGGCAGGAGGAACAATTGCTATTGTTGGCGGAGGAGCAGTTCTTGGATTTGGTGTCGGTGCTGGTGTAGGCGGTGCAGTAGGTGCCGCTGGTTTGGTAGGCAAAAAGAATACCATTCTCCAATCGGCTAAACTCTTGGTATCTGTAAAAGAAGTATTTCTTAATGATGAACACGACATAGAGTACTCTAATAGCATCTGCGAAAAGTATGTTAGGAATATTGCCGAGATTGAAAAAGGAATTGTTGAAATGAAACTCAAAGCCGATGTTTCTTCTAGCAAAGAAAAGAAGGCTCTTAAAGCTAAAATCAAACAAGCCGAAGAATCTGTTGATGCAATGAAAATTGCTCGAAAAAGTATGGTGAAATTTATATCAGCGTTTGAAATAGGTTTAGTTGAATCAAATAAGAAAAATTAAATGTCGCTTTCTATGCGACCTAACCTCTCTTTTATTGGTGTACAATGGTGACATCAAATGAAAGAGAGGTTTTCTATTATGAAAAACAACATTACTGAACTCGTATTTATTTTGGACCGAAGTGGTTCGATGGCAGGGCTTGAGAGTGACACAATCGGCGGTTTCAACTCGATGATTGAAAAGCAGAAGAAACAAGATGGCGGTTGTTATGTATCGACTGTGCTTTTTGATGATAAGAGTGAAGTTCTGCACGATCGAGTAAGGCTCGGAGACATTCCAAAGATGACCGATAACGATTACACCGTTCGTGGTTGCACAGCACTTATAGATGCTATTGGTGCGCTATTCACCACATCGGAAACATTCATAAGTATGCTCGTCCTGAGGATGTACCGGAGCACACAATGTTTGTTATCACAACTGATGGGCAGGAGAACGCAAGTCATAAGTACACAAGCGAACAGGTTAAAAAGATGATTGAGCGTCAGAAAGAAAAATACGGTTGGGAGTTTCTTTTTATTGGTGCAAACATCGATGCAGTTGAAACGGCATCCCATTATGGTATAGGTGCTGACCGAGCAGTGAACTACAATGCCGACGGTGAGGGTACTCATATTCTCTATGAGTCGGTTGCAAAAGCAGTTTGCAACATCAGAGCAAGTGCACCGCTTGAGGCGAATTGGAGCGAGGATATCAATGCTGATTATCAGCGCAGAGGAAAAAGAATAAGTGAAATTTATGGCGAGGGTAACACCTCACCTTGCTTTTTATATGAGATAAAAGCTGAGTTAGTACGGGCGAAACATGGGGTAAAAAGTGGGGTGCTTAAAACATGGGGTGCCCAAAAAACATGGGGCATAACATGGGGTAAAAACAAAATATAATATTGGGGTAAAACATGGGGTTGTAACCTGACTTGACTATGGGGTAAAGTATGGGGTGGAAAAACATGTGGTAATAATATTTTAACGTTTATGAATTACACTCCGCCCCTTATAGGGTAATTATTGATAATGAATCAAAAACATACCTAAAAGGACAAAACAAGCACCTAAATGACCATGAAAGTACATATTTTCGCAGTACATTAAGTTTAATGATGTTTTTCGCTTTCTAAGGCTCAATAATTAAAAATCTATAGAGATAGGTTATCATTTCGATATGATAAGAGTTTTGAGAGTGTTTTTGCGAAAAAATTATGCTATTTTCGATATGATTTTCTTTTGCAAAAACTCGTTTTAAAATGACAAGAAAATTATTATCATTTTGAGGTTGACAAGAGGGTTAGAAATCTATTGTCATATCGAAGGGAAAGTCTATCACTCATTTCAAAATGAAAGTCCGTCTAATCATATCGAAACGAAAGCGAAGAAGTCATTTCAAAATGAGCGCCCATTTATAAATCTAAAATTAATCCGAAATAAATCTGAAAGGCGATTTCGAAATGAAAGTCATCAAGCATATGAAAAAGAAAGTTGCCGTCATTTTAAAATGACACTCATTTAAAATTTTATTCCAATAAAAGAGAACTGCTGTGAGCATTTTGCTTGCGGCAGTTTTTTTCATTGTTAATGTTTTCTTGAAATGGCTCAAACACCTTTTCATATTTATATCATGAATTTTAAAACTTAAATTTGAGCCGCCATAGAATTTAAGGCGAAATTCATTATTAATTTATGAAAGGGGGATGTGCAATGGATAAAAAGTATTATGAGGATAAAATGCGTGAGATTTTAGATCGTGAGGTTAATACTGATGAGGATTGTATTCGACAGGTTGATGAACTTATGATGCTAGATGCGCAATATCTGTTGAGCAATATCTAATGAAAAGATAATTTCACAGAATTAATTGGTCAAATCTGTTGGCGGCAGATTTGATTTGAAAATAATGAAGGAGAAGTTCAAATCGCAAAGTCGGAGAACATTTGCTTGAAAAAGCGCAGCGCAGGAAGAATAGGTGTGAAGTTTGTCGAAAGACAGATTTACGTTAATAAGGAGTCGTTAAACAATTGGTAAATGCTGTATAAATGTTTTTCGCAAGGTAAAAAATAGATTATGAAAGGAATGGCAAGTTATGTTAAATTATTTTGATTTAATAAACTTAAAAACTGCTGCTATTGCCGATTATTCTAAAGATAGCCTTGTTGATTTGCGTGACGTGAAGATAGACTCGGGTAAATCAGTGCCCGAAAAGATGAATGAATATTTTGAGCAAATTAAGAACCCTTATCTTTTCAAAGTCGGCGATATGAGAGTGAAGTTATCTTTCGGCGGAGACCGAAGTTTTACCGATGCTCTCGGAGCAGTAATTTCAAATGGTGCAAATTACCAAACTAATTTGGGTTGATTTAAA
>JAZNWI010000010.1:0-4471 GCA_045593305.1 Clostridia bacterium
CCTGTTGAAATATCGCAGAAAGCAATTCCAAAGCCATTATTTTTGTAGATTATGCAAAGATAGTTGTTTTTCTTCTCGTCCAGCATATTCTCGTCAGTTAAAGTTCCTGCGGTAACAACCCGAACAACTCCACGGTCAACAAGACCTTTTGCTTCCTTAGGGTCTTGAAGCTGTTCACAAATTGCCACCTTATATCCCTTTGCAACCAGCTTCTGAACATATACGCTTGCGGAATGGAATGGAACACCGCACATCGGTGCACGCTCATCAAGACCGCAATTTTTTCCTGTCAGTGTAAGCTCAAGCTCACGGGATGCAGTTATGGCATCATCGAAAAACATCTCATAAAAGTCACCCAGTCTATAAAACAAGATGCAATCAGGGTATTCTTCTTTTGTCTGCAAATACCTGAGCATCATTGGTGACATTTTCTTGTCCTGCATAAAAATTTCTCCTGTTCTTTCGTTTTTTACAAAACGGTATGTTAATTTTAAATCAACATACCGCATAAAATTAGTGACAACCGCTGCAAGAATGACAGTCGTGTGTGCATCCGCCTGCCTGCTCGCCTGTAATATATAGGTTGATAATATTATTTACTCCGTTTAAAAGATTATCAAACTTCTTCTTTGCTTCAACATAAGCCTTGATTGAAGCTGATTTTTCTACCATTTCTTCAAAGGCTTCATTGTTCTTCTTTATTGCATCTTCCTGAGTAAGCTTGCCCTCTTGCATATCACGGGCAAGATTCATTCTCTTTAAGTTAAATTCCTTTATAAGCTCCTGTGCTGCTTCGTCATTTGCCTGAGCTTTTTCTGCCTCTGTCAGTGCCTTCATTTCAGGGCATTCACGGATTAACTGTCCTAGTTCGTTTGCTTTTTCAATTACTGTCATTTTGATTTCTTCCTTTCTATTCTGCAATCTCACCATTTAAGCTCCATGTATGAGATTCTGTAATTTTTACTTTTACATATTTTCCACAAAGGCTCTTGTCGCCTTTGAAGTTAACAATTTTTGCGGTATCAGTTCTGCCGGACAGCATTTCGTCATTATTCTTGCTGACACCGTCCACCAAAACTTCAAATACCTTTCCAACATAAGCATCATTCTTCTTCTTGGAAATCTCGTTTTGCACCTCTAAAAGCTTGTCAAAATTCTTTTTAATTTCCTCTTCTGTCAGCACAAAATCCAGCTTTGCAGCAGGTGTTCCCTCGCGTTTTGAGTAGATGAATGAGAACACGCTGTCAAACTCTGCCTTTCTTAAAACATCTAAAGTATCCAAAAATTCTTCATTTGTTTCGGTTGGGAATCCCACAATTATATCTGTTGATAAGGAAATGTCAGGGATTCGCTCCTTAACCCTGCGAATTTTTTCAAGGTATTCTTCTTTGGTATACTTTCGGTTCATTTCGCAGAGTACTCTGTTATTTCCCGCCTGGAACGGAAGATGAAGCTGATGACACACCTTTTCACAGGTTGCCATGGTATCAATAAGCTTGTCCCCAAAATCTTTCGGATGGGATGTCATAAATCTTATTCTTTCTACGCCATCTATATCGTTAACCATTTTTAAAAGGTCAGAAAAGTCAATCTCTTCCTCCAGATCCTTGCCGTAAGAGTTAACATTCTGCCCCAAAAGGCAAATTTCGGTAACACCATTTTCTACCAGACACTTGATTTCATCAATGATTCTTTCAGGCTTTCGGCTTCGTTCTCTGCCTCTCACATAAGGCACAATGCAGTAGGAACAGAAGTTGTTACAGCCGTACATTATGCTTACCCATGCTTTTGAGCCTGACTCCCTTAAAATCGGCATATCTTCAAAGATTTTACCGTCAGAATTTTCGGTATCTATAACCATTTTCTTCGCTGATAATGTGTTATACAAAAGCTCTGGTAGCTTATATAGTGCATGTGTACCGAAAATCAGGTCAACATGGCGGTGCACCTTTTTAATCCGCTCCACGATATGCTCCTGCTGTACCATACAACCGCAAAGGGCTATGGTAAGCTCAGGGCGACTTTCCTTTATATGCTTTAAAATTCCAAGCCTTCCATACACTCTGTCCTCCGCATTTTCACGAACAGCACAGGTGTTGTATATAACAAGGTCGGCATCCTCTGCACGGCTGGTAAATTCATAGCCTGCTTCGTTTAAGATTCCCCTGATACGCTCGGTATCGTTTTCATTCTGCTGACAGCCGTAGGTTTCTGTATTTGCACGAGGCTTTCTGCCGTTTTTTATAGCGAAATTATTGCTTTGTTCCTTTAGCTTTAAAAGATAGGTTTTCTGCCTTTCTATCTCCTGCTTTTCTATATATTCTGCCATATTTCCTCCATAGGATATAATATATTATATTTTATCATATTTCGGCTTAAAATACAATATTTTATTTGCTTTTATTCGGGAAAAATGGTAGAATGAAAAAGAGGTGAAATTTATGACACGACCACATCTTCCACCGGGAAAAGCAAGTAGATTTAACTATAATATAGTTTCAAAAAATCTCCCGGAAAGTTTTTCCGGATTCAAAATAGCACACATCTCCGACCTGCACTCAAAACCGGCAAAGGGCATCCTAGAAATAATACAGAATTCGAATCCTGATATTATAGTAATAACAGGTGACCTTTTAAATGACGATAATAAGAGTACAGACGAAGTTGATGCACTTATTATAGAGCTTTTAAAGATAGCACCGGTTTATTTCATAAGCGGAAACCATGACCTTTGGCGAATAGGATACCGTGGCATTTTTGCAAAATACGAAGAATTTGGCGCAGTTTTTATGGACAATAAAACTGTAACCATAGAGAAAAATGGCGAAAGCATCACCATCTCCGGTTGCCCTGACCCATTTTCAAAACTGCCGGGAACTATCTTTAAAAATGTGCAGAAAAGCCTTGACAGCATCCAAAAAATTGATGGCTTTAACATACTTTTATTCCATCGTGCCAATCTTTTTGACACCATAAAGGATGCAGGATTTGACCTTATTTTATCGGGCCACATGCATGGCGGTCAGGTTCGTATTCTAGGGCTTGGCGGTGTTTTAGCTCCGTCCTCCAGTTTTCTATCAAAAACACGGATGTTCTTTCCTAAATACACAGCAGGAGTTGTGACAAGCGATGAAACCACTATGGTTATAAATCGCGGCGTTTCTAATACCCTGCCGGTTCCACGCCTTGGAAACCCGCCGGAAGTAGGTATTATTACCCTTACCAACAAATAAAAGAGAAAGCTCGTCTTTCTCTTTTTTGTTACATATTTATTTTTTTTCTTGTAAAAATGCCGATTTTATGCTATTATAGATATATCATAAAATCGATCGGAGGTTTTATTATGGAAAGAGAAAAATTTGGTTCAAGACTGGGATTTATCCTGATTTCAGCAGGCTGTGCTATCGGTCTTGGTAATGTTTACCGTTTCCCGATTATCACAGGCGGCTACGGCGGCGCGGCATTCGTGCTTATGTACATCGCATTTTTGATTCTTTTGGGAATTCCTGCAATGGTTGCAGAGCTTGCGGTTGGTCGTGCCAGCCAGAAGAGTATTGCATCATCCTTTGATGCTTTAGAAAAACCGGGTCAAAAATGGCACTTGATGAAGTATGTGGGAATTGCCGGAAACTATCTTCTAATGATGTTCTATACAGCAATTTCAGGCTGGATGCTTGTGTACTTCTTTAAGTATTTAAACGGCTCTATTATGCCACTTGATGCAGCTGGTGCAGGTGAATACTTTGGTTCTATGGTAAGTAATTTAAAGATTACAATCCCTGCAACCTTTGCAACAATTCTTATTTGCTTTGGTGTATGCTCATTGGGTCTTCAAAAGGGCGTTGAGAGAATTACAAAAGTTATGATGCTTATACTTTTTGCTCTTATGATTGGTCTTGCAGTTTATTCCTGCACCCTTTCAAATGCAGCAGAAGGTCTTAAGTTCTATCTTATCCCATCATTTGAAAACCTAAAAGCAGCAGGCTGGACAGCAGTATCCGCAGCTATGGGTCAGGCATTCTTTACTTTAAGTATTGGTATTGGTTCTATTGCAATTTTCGGTAGCTATATCAGTAAAGAAAGACGCTTAACAGGTGAAGCTGTAACAATTATCAGCCTTGATACTTGCGTTGCATTGATTTCAGGTCTTATCATTTTCCCTGCAGCATTTACCTATAACGGTGGTGTTACTGCAGATGCAGGTTCTGTTGGTGCAAGCTTCTTATTTACAACGCTTACAGGTATATTTAATGCAATGCCTGGCGGACGAATCGTGGGAACACTGTTCTTCCTGTTTATGATTTTTGCAGCATATTCAACAGTTATTGCAGTATTTGAAAACATTATGTCTTTCTGGCTTGACTTAACAAAGGTAAGCCGTAAAAAGGCTGCTATTATCAATATTGTTCTTATGATGATCCTTGTTCTTCCTTGCCTATTCGGATTCAATATCTGGTCAGGCTTCTCAATT
>JAZNWI010000011.1:0-2600 GCA_045593305.1 Clostridia bacterium
GAAATAATCAAGGGGTTTGTTTAAAGTAGTCAGTAGTTAGTAGTCAGTAGTCAGGGAACATCGCTTTGCGATGTTCATAGGAAGACAGGGGACGGTTCTCTAAAGATTAGTTCCTTGCATCTCCCTTTGGGAGAGGTGTCCGAAAGGACGGAGAGGTAAAAACTTCGAATTTCAGAAAGCGGGGACCGCTTACGGTGGAATATTTGTGAAAACGGCTTCTTCGCAAATCTGTACACTATCCCTCGCGTTTTCTTGCCGGAATAAACCCGAAACAGAAAAATCCTCACCTGTTGTTCAGTCAATCAGTGAACAAGTCCGTTAAAAACGGACAATAGAAAAAATAACCCTCCTATGGTAAAATGAATTATCATAGGAGGAATTTTTATGCCCAGAAGTTACAAACCGATACAGCAACACGAGAAAGAAATATTAAAAATGCGAGAGGAAGGAAAGACCAATAGACAAATAGGAGAAAAATTAGGGTTTAGTAAAGAACAAATTAAGCAATTCATAAATCGTTACAATAAAAAGCAAATGAAAATAAAAGCAGGAATGTCACTGAAAAGAAAAGGCAGACCACCCAAAAATTATGTTGTGAGTGAAGAAGATAGGATAGCTGAGCTTCGATATATAGTCGCTCGTAAAGATGCAAAAATAAAGTCATTAGAAATGGAAAATGAACTGATGCGGGATTTTCTCTCGCTCACAGAAAGGAAGTGAGAACAAGTGTAAAATTTATGGTTATCTACCGTCATAAAGATAAATATTCAATAAGTGAAATGTGTCGGTTCTTCGATGTATCAAGAAGCGGTTACTATGACTATGTGAAAAGAATGGATATACCTGCGAAAGACTTACCGTTAGCCGAAAAGATAAAAGAATGTCAAATAAAGAATGGTAAAACCTATGGTTATCGCAGAGTGCATATATGGCTTGAAAAACAGGGAATACATCATGATCCGAAAACCATATTAAGAGTTATGCAGAAATACAACCTTTTATCAGTAATCAGAAGAAAGAGATATCGCAATTACGGAGAACATATACATCGTTATCCCAATCTTCTTAACAGAGATTTCAAGGCTGAAAGACCGAATCAAAAGTGGGTTACAGATATATCATACATAAAGACCGGGCAAGGAACTCTTTATCTGTCAGTAATCAGAGATTTGTATGATAACAGTATTGTTGCATACAAAACTGGAACAGAACAAAACATAAATCTTGTACTAAGAACAATCAAAGCAGCTAAGAGAAAAGAAAAAATCACTGCAGAGTTGCAGCTCCACAGTGACCAAGGGTTTCAATATACATCGCAAGCATATTTTAACCTGACTAAATCATACGGCATAACTCCATCAATGTCAAGACGTGGTAACCCTTATGATAATGCTATGGCTGAAAATTTCTTTTCTATTCTCAAAACCGAATGTGTATACCGAACAAAACTGAGAACCTATGAGGAGGCTCGCCTCCTCATAGGTCAATACATCGACTTTTACAACAACGAAAGAATTCAACTAAAAACAAAACTGACTCCGATAGAATTTCGAAGTCAGTATGTTGCTTAAAATTTAATATTTAACACCATAGGGGGTGTTTTTTGTGCTGTCCGTACAATTTGGGGCAGTTCAGAAGATACAGTCTGTTGATTTTTTTATTGATTTGCTTTTTTGATATCGAACCAGAATTCAACACCTTTTTCACCGTTGATAACGCCGTATTTTTCTCCGTGGAGTTCCTGCAGCGTTGCAACAATGGAAAGTCCGAGACCGAATCTGCCTTCTTTGCGGGAGTGAGATTTGTCCGCGCGGTAAAAACTCTGCCAGATATTCTCAATGTCGGTGCCGGGAATGGATTTACCGGTGTTGAATACACTTATGCGGTAACTTTCTCCGATATCCCTTGCAGTAACAGTGATTTTCTTTTCATAGTCAATATGGCTGATTGCATTTGAAAAATAGTTGCCGAAAACATTGGTGATAAGTTCCTTGTCACCTGTTCCCGTAAAACTGTCATCAATATCTGCTTCAACAGTGATACCCTCTTCTTCAATCTGAATAGCCCTGCTTTGAATATAAGTGTTAAGCAGTTCGCTTATGCAAAAATCCGAATATTTAAGCCTGTATGTGCCGGAGCCGTACTGCATATATTCCATAATCTTAACAACAAGATTATTCATCTTTTCTGCTTCTTCAATTATAATGTCGCAGAATTCTTCAGTTGAATCACAGCCTATGCCGTACTTCATTCCCTCGGCATATCCCTGAATTATTGAAATGGGTGTTTTAAGTTCGTGGGATACATTTGCAACAAAAGTTTTTCTTGTTTTGTCGAGTTTGCGTTCTGTTGCAATGTCCATTTCAAGCTGATAGTTTTCAATTTTCAGGTCTGTCAGAGCCTTGTTCAGAGATTGGGAGAGTATGTTTATGTTTTCACTCAGTTCATCAAGTTCTTTTATTTTAAAAGACGGACAACTCTCGTCAAAGTTCATACCTGCAATCTTTTTTGTTGTTTTTGTAATTTTCCTTATCGGCTCTGCAAAAAGATTTGCATAAAGTCGGAGGCCAAGCGGTCTTATGAGACAAATTTGGTGGACA
>JAZNWI010000012.1:0-15218 GCA_045593305.1 Clostridia bacterium
AATTATGTCAGGTCTTTCTGCTATCTGTAAGGACAAAACTCCTGATAAGAAAGTAATGATGAGCCCGTTTTTTAGAGAAGAGTTTTCTTTGCAGAGATTCGCTGATGAGTGGGACAGACTGTTTGAAAGAGCCGGAAAAGATGTTGATGTATGTGCTTTTCAGGACGGAACAATTTCTATAAATCGAATGGAAGATTCCTACAGAACAATAAGGGAAGTTTGCAAGAAGCATAATATAGAACATTGGGTGAATGTTGAACTGTTCGAAAGAGATGTTCGAAATATGTTCTATCCTATACCTTTTAATTTACTAAAACGAAAGATAGATATGCACAAACAATATGCTGAAAAGATGATTTCTTTTGAGTTTTCACACTTCTTAAGCCCGCAATCAATTTATCCTTCAGCAAGAAATCTTAACAACTTGTATAAAGAATTTTACTTAAAATAAGAACCCGACCCGATAGCGCAATCAGAGATTGCGGCCGGGTACCCCGGAACCTTGTTGTTATTCTAACAATAAAAAAGTAATGCCTTGGGGCATTACTTTTTTTATTCTGTTACGATTTTTTTCATATCAAAGATTTTAAGGTTTGGAACATCATAAGTAAGATATCCGTCTTCATAAGTGAATGTAAGTTCCTTTTCTTCCGGAAGTTGCAAAAGTTTTGCAGGCTTTTTGTCAGTTTTGATACTTACTGTAAATGGCTCTACAAATCTTGCATAGTCATGGTCATTTAAAAGCACTGATGATACTGTGTAGTCATCTCCGTCCTTAAATGCAACAACTTCAACATCAATCGGTGCAGTTGTTTTTACGGTCGGGTCATATCCTAAAAGCTGTGTTAAAAGCTTTGTGTAAATTCTGCGGTGCTGTTCTGCAACACGAAGGTTTTCAATAGGCAAGCCCATCCATAAAACTTTCCCCTTACCGTAGTCGGTTAAAAGTAGGGCAGGGATATCTGTGTTATGCCCAGGTGGATTTGAGTGGATTGCTGCAAACTTCTCTGTTTCGCGGATTGTATGCGGAAGATTTATTGTTGCGATAACATCTTCCTTGCGGAATCCCTTTAAAACAGGAGCGGTACATTCATAAGGCATTGGAGAAAACTCATTAAACCATTCGAATACATCGCCACATTTTTCGTTAGGTGAGATATAAACAACGCTTTCGTCAGTAAAGCGTTCAACTTCTGCACCAAAGAACTCTTTTAAAAGCCCGTGGCAATCACCGCCTGAAATATACAATTTACCGCCGTTTTTAACATAGTTGATTATACGCTCATAGTCGTATTTATCTTCTTCTGTAAGGCAAGATGCAGAAAGAATCTTGTACTTTGAAATATCGTGCCAACCGCCTGTAACACCACAGGAAATGTTGTGGGCAATAAGGCTTTCATTGACATTTTCTGAGCAAGTCTGGGTGTTGTATCCAAAACCATGAGCGTTGAATTTGCTTCTTAGTGAGTAATAAATACCCACGTCTTCGAGCATATCTCCTGTGAAGTATTTTTCGTAAGGAATCTGTTCTGCTAAAAGCTTACCCATACGGTCAAAAACACGGCTATCCATTGTCCCGTCAACGTTAATAGCGTCAATTACCATTGTAGCACCGTGGTGTGCCGCAGTTGTGAAAATCGCACTTCTGATTCTGTCATCCGACTTAATTGAAGTGTGAGTTGAAAGGTTCGGGTCGCAACGGGAGAACATATACTCAAACGGTTGGTTATTTGTAATATTTCTATAGAATTTGCAAACAAATGAGTGGCTGTACATATTACCGTAAAGGTCGCCGCCAACAAAGTCGCAAGCTTTGTTTACGCCCTCTGCATTACCCTTGTTTCTGTTGATAACGGCAGTTGCAAAGTTGTGATATACCGAGATGTCAGGTTTTGCCGCTTTTGTTTCGTCTGTGATAAACTGCGCAAATTCGCCCATCCATTCACGTCTTTTTTCTTCAAATAGCTTCCATACAGGGTTTTGGTAATCCTCTTTCATTGGGATTTCGTAGCCTGTTTCCTTTAAGAAACGTTCCTTGCACTTGTCGCAATAACAAGGGTGAACCCAGAAAAGCATGTCGTAGAACAGGCAATCAAGGTCTACATATTCAATCATTTCGCGAATCTGTTTCTTTGTGAATTCGCGGTAGTCCATATTGTTAGGACAACAAATGCCGTAACGGAAAATCGGGTTTGATGCAAAAACGCCGTGCTCTGCAGAAACATCACCGAACATTGATGTTCCGCGAGTTGTAAGCATACGCCAATCAGGATGATTATCGTGTGCCCAGTTGTTATATGTAACACTATAGTAGGCTACAACAGAAATTCCGTCGGCACGGCACATATCTATAAGACGCTTCATGGCATCTTCTTTACCAATAAAGCCGTTATGCATCTTTCCTGTTTTTGTTGGATAGTGGCAAAGACCTGTGTGTGACTGTAATGGAATCATTACGCTCTGCACATTTTCACGCTTTAGGTTTTCATAGTATTCCTCAGGTGAAAATTTGGACATGTATTCGCTGTCCCAATCGTCAATATGCATGTCGCATAGGTGTCTTCTGAAACTTTTTTCGTACCACATAAAATATCTCCTTTGTATTTTTTGTGTTTTTGCGTTTCTTTGTGCTTATTCTATCACATCATCCTGCTATTATCAAGTGCTAAAAGCTGATTTTAATAGCATTTTTAGTGATAAAAAAATCCCCGACATTGTCGGGAATTTAAATTATTTATCAAGTGGTTTCATTGTTGGGATTAAACCTTGAAATGTACCAAAACAAGACATAGACATTGCATTTTGCTGTTTTGGTTTGGCTAAACCACAATATGTAGTACAATCTCTACTACAGCCCTTTGTTATCCTTATGTTATTTATTGTGGCACAATACCAAAATTTTTGGTACGATTTTTGGTACAAGCATTAAACCCACAATCATATTATAACATAAAGTATCGCAAAATCAAGAGAATATCAAAAATGTTTAAGTTTTCTATTAAGAAAGTTTAATTTTCCCTTGCAAACTTGTAAATGCTTCTTGCTTAATCTGTGTTGTCAAATCAGTATAAACATCAAGTGTTGTGTCTATGCTACTATGCCCCATAATCTCCTGTATAACCTTTAAATTTACTTTGTTACTTTCGTTCTCGCACATTCTCGAACAAAATGTATGCCGTAGATTATGTACTGTAAAATGGGGTAACAATACAGGGCTTCTGTTTTCAGCTTCTGCCTTTGCTGTTTCCTCAGCATTGTAATCTCTGCATATCCGCTCTATACCTCTGTTTATACAATGTGGATTATATACAGTATCAAAACGATTTTTGAAAACAAATCCGCTATATCCGTCTATTACTGTTTGATTAAATCCCTCTGCTTGTTGGTACTCATATTCTTTTAACAGTACCTTTCTAACCTCGTCAAACATTGGTATAACACGCATACCCGCCATTGTTTTTGGCGTTGTTATGTGAAATTCGCATTTTCCGTTATCTTGCGGGCGGTATATCAAATTATGATTTATGGATATTATATTGTTTTCAAAGTCGCAATCTTCCCACCGCAGACCGATAATTTCACCAACTCTGCACCCTGTGCCGAGAAACAAAGTAAATAGCGGTATCCAATGGCAATATGTTATTGACTTTGATAGATAGTCAATAAACACGCCTTGTTGCTCTGCTGTTAATGCTAACCGCTTCGGCTTGCTCCAATCTCGCCTTGCTTTTATTTCTGCCATAACTCCGTCTGTTGGATTTTTCCTTATCAAATCATCACGAACAGCAACCGCAAAAATGGGGTGTAAAATGGTATGTACAACTTCCATACTGTTTGGCTTAAATCCCTGTTCATCTATCAAGGAATTATACAACCGCCGTATATCGCTGTATTTGATGTTAGAGAGCTTTTTTTGCCCTAATACACCGCTAACATACTTGTTATACATATACTTGTAATTTGTCCTTGTAGATTGTTTTAGAGGTCTTTCCTGTATGTACTCTGCAAAGAAATCGTCAAGACTTGTTTTGCGTGCGGATATCGTATCTATCTCATCTTGCATATCTCTAATAATAACGCTTTCCAATTCTCGTAATGACAGCGTTTCTTTCTTGCCGTATGGGGTAACATCATCGGGCTTTAATCTCCACGAATAAACACTCTGTGGCAAGCCTTTTATGTCGGTATATCTGTATTCATATCTCCCGTTCGACTTTTGATACTCACCCTTATAAAGTACTCTGTTTCTGTTATCTTTTCTGTTATGTGCCATACTGCTCCTTTCTGTCTGTGGCACACGATATAGTATTGATATTATACCATACAGCATACCACCCGACAATATAAATTTACCAAATTATTTACCGGTGTTATCGTGTTTTTCTTGAATGCACACACTCAAAACACATTAAAACACTATTGAAAATCCCGTTGTTATGGGTGTTTTTGTACTATATTGTTATTATATCCAATATGTACAACTCCTTGTGTTGCGACAAAGATGAGTTAAATTTGCAGATGTTGACAATCGCTTTTTTACGCAAGAAAAATATACACCTATGGGAGAAAAAGCCCTTAACAACCGCTATTATATCAAGTTACACAATTATAAATTTGAAAATCCGCCTCGTTCATCTTGGATAATATTTCTTGTGCGTGCATAGAATAGCTGATATTCTCACACCAACATGGATTATTATTTTTTATCCAATTACCTCCAATTTTCATCGGCAAAGCCCATTCATATTTTAGTGAGGTGATATATTGCAGACAATCCACAAAACTTTCTGCACTCTCACAAATAAAGTGCATTGCACAAATCCCCGCCGTGTCTGTAATGCTTTCATTAAACAGCTTTCCTATACTGTTGTTTATATCATTAGCAGAAACGGCCCACGATATTTGTACTCTGTACTTATCGTTGTGAAAGGCTGTGTTTAGATATACGGGCATTTTAACTCTTGATATAATTTTTCCCTTTACCGAATTTAAAGACTTTTCCATTGCGGATAAATTATATCTTGTATTGTTCAAAACATTGTTATCGGCGTGGTCTATAGATAGATTATTAAAAGCCTTGTACTCATAATAATTTTGCATATCACCTATAAATGATTTGCTTCTCACTTGTCCCGAATAACAGGCAAACGCCAAATCGTATAAATACATATTGACATCTGCTCCGTTTTCCCTTACCTTAAATCTCAAACGCCCATTATCTCGAAATGGTTTCAGCCTATCCATTTTAAGAATTGTTAGTAGTGTTTCGTTATAGGTTAAATAATCCTTAACGCCGTCTAATTTCAGCGTGTATATAATCTTATCATTACACACCTCTATACTTCTTGTTTTACTATCCATTGAAATAGTTTTTCTTGTCATTATTTGTCCTAATTCATTTCTTATCAAGCTCATCTGTTCACTCCTTACAAAATTTTCTCGGCGGGACTTTGATTATTTAAAACATCTATTTAGTTTTTGACTCCAATCATTTAATTACCACATAACATTTTTTATAAATAATCATTCGTACAAATCCCTTTGTTCTGTTGCTATTATTAACACTCGCACTTAATAGGTAAATTTGTATTAATGACAGGCTCAAACAGGCTATTAAAATTTGTACTCATTTATATTTATAAAATGTTTTCCTTTTGGATAATATACGAAGTCTGTTAGCTATCGCGAGAAGAAAATACCTTACTTTGTTTCTTTGAGTCGTCAAGTTTCACCTGCTCCTATTAAACAATGATTGGAGTTCTGTAGTCTTTTAAGGCTCTTGTCGTAAACCATTGTCTTACAAGGCTTTACAAAAAAGTTTAGAACCTTAGAAGTTCTAAATGGTACTAAAATGTTCTAAACCATACTGTGTTCTTTGGATAAGGCTTCAAAGATTTTATCAGCACAGCTACCGCATAGGTCAATCTTCAATAGTTCTCCGTCATAGCTACTGCCGTAATTGGCTCTCACTGTCAACTCAGACATTACTAAATCTGTTTTCCCGCACAGCTTACAGTTACACATAAAATTCTTATTTGATTGTTCCATAAAATCACCTCGCTTTCTCCCTGTGACATACAGACAAATAAAAAAGCCGTACATCACAAGTTAGAAATAATCTACTTTGTGAAGCACGACTTACTTACAGCAATAGCCTTTCGGCGTTCTTACACTCATAACAAATATTTAATTGTCAACAGTATTATAACAGATTTGTTTCATCAAGTCAAATTTTTGCAACCCATGAAACTGTTGCACCGCAACGCACAAATATTAAATTTTTGTAACAATGGTGGTCGGGTATATCTTTTATTTATCCAACAACAAATCAATAGCCCTGTTAATAAATGCGTTCAAGCTCTCGTTGTTTGCCTTTGCTTTCTCTTGGATAAGCTCTTTTTTGCCCTTTGCTACCATAAGACTAATTCTGTCATACGCCTGCTTGTTAAATTCGTTGTTGTATTTAATTGCGTTTGTTTTGTCTTTGTATGCCATAACAGCACCCCTCAATAAATATTTTAACTTGTATATGGGAGATGAAGCGACTTATACATATAGACACATCATCAGCCGACAAAATACCAAAACTACCCCCGCTATGCGTGGGCTATGTCAAATAATTTGTTTGCACCTTTTCCATTGTAACTATATTATATCACAATGCAGTACATTACACAATGTGCTTTTTGCACAAAAAGAAACCAAAACATTATGCAATGTGCCTGTTGACGAACATTACACAATGTGCTATGCTATAATCACAGCAAGGGCAACAGCCCGCACGCTGAATAAAAGAATTAAAGGGGGATAACGAAATGTTATCAGTAAAAGAAATGGAAATGAAAATTGAAAAGTTGCAAGAATGGGAAGTGCTTGCAGAAGAAGCCAAAGCAGAAGCGGAAGCATTAAAAGATGAAATCAAAGCCGAAATGCTTTCACAGGACACAGAAGAAATGGAAGCGGGCAGATTTATTTGCCGTTGGACTTCGGTATTATCAAACCGCTTCGACACTACATCATTTAAAAAAGAACACGCAGAAATGTACAAACAGTACACAAAGCAAACATCAAGTCGTAGATTTAGCATTGCATAAGAAAAGCCCATTGCAAAAGCCACCGACCAAAGCGACACAGCAAAGGACTTAACACCCACAACCACAAGGAGCGGGTACATATATTATATCGTATCCGCTCCATAAAATCAATATTAAAATATAAGAATTAAAGGAGCGTTTACATTATGAAACAGATTGATAAAATGAGTAGATTAACAGGAGAGCTTGAAAAAGCCTTTAGACTTATCAATGATGAAATATTTGATAATGAATTACCCACACCAATTATAACAGTTATACCCACACCGAGAGCATACGCTCACTATGTACCTTTTGACATTTGGGACACAAAGGACAGCAAGAAAAGAGAGATAAACATAGCAAGCGGAACGCTTGACAGACCGCTTGAAAATATCATTGCTTCGCTTGTACACGAAATGGTGCATATGTACAATGACATTGTTTTAAACATAGCCGACACATCAAGGGGCGGTACATATCACAACAAGCATTTTGCAAGACAAGCAGAAAAAAGAGGGCTGATTGTTACACGCACCGAAAAATACGGATATGCACACACAGCTCCCGCAGACAGCTTGATTGAATGGGTACTTGAACATACCGAATTAAGAGAGGTTGAAATGTGCAGAGCAAATCCAACATTCACAGCCATTGGAATTGGCACACACGCAAGTAACGGCGGGGAGCTTAAACCAATAGGCGTAACACCGAACAACCACCACAGAAAATATACTTGCCCTTGTTGTGGTAACAGCGTAAGAGCAACAAAACAGGTCAATGTTATATGCGGTGATTGTATGCAAAGAATGATAGAGGGGTGAACAAGATGGGCGGTTTAATATGTTGTATAATCGTTGTATGTGCTTCCGCTTTAAATCCTTTACTTGGATTATTTGTAGCGTGGTTATTGTTTAAATAATGGATATGCGGGGAGCAATCCCCGCTCCTGTCTAATAAAACAGGGTACACCCTGTATTTACATTGTGGATAACCTACAAAGCTGTAAAAACAAAGTTGTTTTTTAACCGCTTTTACAAAATGTAAAGCACATTATAATTTAAATTTTACAAAGGGGGATATATTATGAATATTGCTTATATAAGAGTTTCAACCATAGAGCAGAACGAACAGCGACAAATCGAAGCTATGCAAAGATACAATATTGAAAAGTGGTTTACAGAAAAGGTATCAGCCAAAGACACAAACAGACCAAAACTGCAAGAGCTTTTAGAATTTGCAAGAGAGGGGGACACAATACACATACACGATTTTTCAAGACTTGCCCGCTCTACAAGGGACTTGCTTGACATAGTAGAACAGCTTAACGCAAAAGGCGTACACCTTATAAGCAACAAAGAAAACATAGATACATCAACACCGACAGGGAAATTGATGTTGACTATGATAGCGGCTATAAACGAATTTGAGCGTGTAAACCTATTGGAGCGACAAAGAGAGGGTATCGCAATCGCAAAGCGGAGCGGAAAATACAAAGGCGGTAAGTGTAAAACTGTCGGCAACTTTGCCGAATGTTACGCCCGCTATATATCAAGGGAAATCACAAAATCGGCTCTTGCCTGTGAGCTTGGCATAAGCAGACCGACACTTGACAAACTTATAAAAGAATTTGAGGAAAAGAGGTAATCAAAATGGATATGCTGAATATAACCGAATTTAAGGGCTATATAACAGAGAAAAGACCGAAAGAAATAATCTACAATGACGAAAACAACAGTGACTATATGCAAGGCACAGAACGGCGGTGTTATTCAATCGCACAGCCCTTGCATATGTGCTTAACCTTTAATGATATACTTATAGCAACTAACCCAAACATTGTACAGCTTCAATCCAAAAGCGGTAAAATGAGATTTAACCATATACACAGGGTAAGTGTTGATACAAGCTGTTGTCTGCTTGGTGATGTTGTTACATTGTACTGTAACGCAGACGAAAAGACAAAGGCTTATACATTGGTTATAAGATAGAAATAGCGGGGCATAAAACCCCGCTTTACTTTTAACTATTTCTTGAATGTACACTTTCAATTATTTTCCTATGTTCTTGTATTGCTCGTATGGGTCATAGTCGCTATGTCCGCTCCCTTTACATATAGGGCAAGTCTTTTTTTGATAGTACCCACTACCATTACACAGCCCGCATTTACCATTACCACCACAGGCTGTTAAAAGGGATATTGACATAATTAACAACAGCATTATACTTATTATCTTTTTCATAATATCCCCCCATTTCAAAACATTTTTTTAATCAATAGCTTGTATCGTTTTTCGTCTATTTCTATTAAACTTTTACCACCTTTGTAAAATTCAAGAGCGACAATATAAACCCCTTTTCTTTTTGCTGTAACTCCCGCAAGCAAACCAACCGGTCCCAAAAGCATAGCTCCTACGGTGGCTCTACCTACCGCGCTTGTAGCACTTTTTCTGCTTTCTTCGTCTATAATATCATAACTTTTTATAGTACTTTTATCCAAAGGTATATTTTTACCTATATCAATCAAAATAGATAAATCACCAAGGAAACAGTATATATCCTTACCCTCATAATCTCCCGCAATAACTTTGTTTTTCGCTCCCATAGTTGCATCTCTCCCCCTATAAATACTGATATGTGCATTATATCACACAAAATCTCAATAGTCAATATATCGTTGACTATAATCTATGAAACATGAACCGTTTTTGGTATATAATATAATAAAAGGCGGTGATTAAATGAATGTTTGCGATTTTGGAACAGTATTAAAACAATTACGCAAAAGTCACAACTTAACGCAGAAAGAATTAGGCTCTCAATTAGGGCTATCAAAAGCTGTTGTAAGTAAATACGAAAATGGTATGGGCTACCCCACATTTGATGTATTAATTTTAATTGCTGATTATTTCAATGTAACAACCGATTATATGCTTGGAGTAGAAAAAAGCAAAACACTAGATGTATCAACACTTAACGAAACACAAATTGATACTGTCCGTAGGGTAATAGCAGAATTTAATAAATCTAATAGAACATAATAACCGCCGTCTGCAGTATGTTTTTGCTACGGTGGTATTTTTATTTTAGATACAAAGAAAGAGCGGTTTCCCGCTCCTTGCTTCGTGTGGTTGTTTGTGGTTGTGTTGTTTTGTGTTTCCCGAATAAAAGAATTAAAGCAATGAATTTAATTCACTACATGCAGTATATCACAAGCAAATCCGCTTGCACACTTCAAAAATATTATACGGATACTTCAATTATTGATTAAAGGTTATTCCCGATTTTTGAAAAGTACACATTAAAACAAGTTAATAAAACAGGACATTGAAAAAGCACTATCCATAAAAGATAGTGCTTATTTCGTACTATATCGTGTGCTTTTAAATAAATTTTTTGGTAAATAATTTGGTAAATCTGCATTGCCATTGTTACAAAAACACAAGATGTTGTTATAAATAACCCTCTCAAAACCATATATGGTGGATTATTTATCCAACGGCTTCATTGTTGGGAATAGAAGTACATCGCGGATTGCCTGTGAGTCTGTTAGAAGCATACACATACGGTCGATACCAAAGCCGATACCGCCTGTTGGTGGCATACCGATTTCAAGTGCATTCATAAAGTCTTCATCTGTTGTATTTGCTTCTTCATCACCCTGTGCCAAAAGCTCTTCCTGTGCACGGAAACGCTCTCTCTGGTCAATCGGGTCATTAAGCTCAGAATAAGCATTTGCCATTTCCCAACCATTCATGAAGAACTCGAAACGCTCAACATATTCAGGATTTTCAGGCTTTTTCTTTGTAAGCGGTGAAATTTCAATTGGGTGGTCCATAACGAATGTTGGCTGAACAAGATGTTCTTCAACATATTCTTCAAAGAACAGGTTCAAGATGTCACCCTTCTTATGACGCTCTTCGTATTCAACATGCTTTTCTTTTGCGATAGCTCTTGCTTCATCTAAAGTCTTGATTTCGTTCCAGTCAACGCCCGCATACTTCTTAACAGCATCAACCATTGTGATTCTTTCGAATGGCTTACCAAGATCCATCTCAATTCCGTTATACACAATTTTTGTTGTGCCAAGAACTTCCTGGGCAACATGTCTGTAAAGGTTTTCGGTTAAGTCCATCATGCCGTGGTAGTCAGTATATGCCTGATAAAGCTCCATAAGAGTAAATTCAGGGTTATGACGAGTATCCAAGCCTTCGTTTCTGAAAACTCTGCCGATTTCGTAAACTCGTTCCATACCGCCAACGATAAGTCTCTTTAGGTAAAGCTCAAGTGATATTCTAAGCTTGAAATCTTCGTCTAGTGCGTTAAAGTGAGTTTCAAATGGACGAGCAGCAGCTCCGCCGGCATTTGAAACAAGCATAGGTGTTTCAACCTCCAGGAATCCCTGGTTTCCGAGATATGAACGGATTGAGGCAATAATCTTTGAACGCTTAACAAAAGTGTCCTTAACTTCTGCGTTCATAATAAGGTCGGTATAACGCTGACGATAACGAAGGTCAGTGTTTGTCATGCCGTGGAATTTTTCAGGTAATGGCTGAAGTGACTTTGAAAGAAGAGTTATATTAGACACTCTTACTGAGATTTCGCCTGTTTGTGTAGTAAACACTTCACCTGTCGCACCGATAATATCACCGATGTCAAGCTTTTTAAATCTTGCGTATTCTTCTTCGCCCAAAATGTCATTTTTAACAAAAAGCTGTATATAGCCGTCATTATCCTGAATATGAACAAAGCCAACTTTGCCCATACCTCTTTTTGACATGATTCTTCCGGCAACTGTAACGACCTGACCGTCTAGTGGAGAAATTTTTGCTACAACCTGCTTTTCTTCGCCACGGGCAACCACTGTTCTTTCTTCTTCAGTATATCCCTCGGAAATGTCCTTTGATGAGTGAGTTCTATCAAATTTTGTAATCTGGAACGGATCCATGCCCGCATCCTGAAGTTCTTTTAACTTATCTCTTCTGACTTGCAGAAGCTGTGATAATTCCTGATCCATATTCACTATGTCCTTTCATTTTATATTATAATCCATATAATTATACACTAAGTCTGGCTTTTTTACAAGGGTTTACCACAAAAAAGTAGAAATTTTTAGCTTAATAAAGTCTTGCAAGACCGCCCTCTCCGGTTTCGCGGTAGTTTTTGTGCATATCTCTGCCGGTTTCGTACATGGTTTTTACCACAAGGTCAAAGGAAATCTTTCGGCTTCCGCTTAAGAATCCGGCAAGGGATGCGGCATTTATGGCACGCATGGCGGCAACAGCGTTTCTTTCAATACAAGGTATCTGTACTAAAGATTTTACCGGGTCACAGGTTAATCCTAAATGATGCTCCATAGCGATTTCCGCTGCATATTCTATCTGTTCAAGACTCATCTTTGAAAGCTCACAAAGTGCAGCTGCCGCCATTGAACAGGCACTTCCGATTTCCGCCTGACAACCGCATTCAGCTCCTGAAATAGAAGCATTGGTTTTTATAATATTCCCGACTAGCCCGGCGACTGCAAGGGCTTTTATTATATCATCATCAGAATATCCCCGTTGTTCTTTCTGGTAATAAAGAACCGCAGGAAGAACGCCTGATGCACCGCAGGTCGGTGCAGTTACTACCATTTCAGAGGATGCGTTTTGTTCGGAAACAGCAAATGCGTAAGCACAGACAAGTCTGTTTTCCCGTGTTTCAGCAGTTTCAGCTCCTGATGGGCGATTATATAAAAAATACGCCTTTTTCTGCACATCAAGTCCTCCGGGAAGTGTTCCGGTAGACTTAAGTCCTGATTCAACACTTTCCTTCATACAGTCCCATACTTCTTTTAAGTATTCAAAAATCTCCCTGCCCTCGCACATTTCAACATATTGCCAAAGGCGAAGCTTGTTTCGTCTTGAGTATGCGGCAATTTCGGTAAAGGTGGTGAGAGGATAGTAGGCTTTTGGTCTTACGCGATGACCGTCTACTACAAATTTTCCGCCGCCAACGCTTAAAATACGCTGAAAATCTATTTCCTTGCCGTCTTTGTAGGCAAAACAATCCATAGTATTCGGGTGAGGAATATTTTTTGTGTCCCTATCGAATACAAGGTCAAATTTGTGTCCCCGAAATGCACGGTTCAACACATAGTCACAACGGTGTCCCTTTCCCATTTTGGCAAGAGAACCATATAGAACTACTTTAAAGCTGTCAGCTGTGGAATTTGCCTCGCGAAACTGTATGGCGGCACGCTCGGGAGCCATAGAATGTGAGCTTGATGGACCTCTGCCCATGCGGTAAAGCTCGCGAAGAGATTCCATGCCTGATTTATTAAGCCAGCGTCTTTCCGGCTCAGCTTCGCCATTTAACAGGGTGTCAAGAGAAATTTTAAAAATTTCGGCAAGCTTTAAGCAAATATCGGTTGACGGATAGGAAAGGGACTTCTCCCATTTTGAAACTGCACGGTTAGAAACCCCCACCATATCCCCAAGCTCTTTCTGGGAAAGCTTTAGTCTTCTTCGATTTTCATATATCATTTGTGAAATAATGCTTTGAGACATATTTCCACCATCCTTAAATAACAGAGCTTGTAAAAGCCACAGCCTTGCCAAGAACACGGATGTGGGAAAGCTCTTCATTCATATAAACCATCGGGCGATATGCCGGATTTTCCGGCTGAAGTACCACCTGATTAAGCTCAGGATAGTAGAAAAACCTTTTAAGAGTTACTTCGTTATCGTTAACGATTACTACGGCAATTTCGCCGTTTTCCACCATTTCCTGCTTGCGTACAAAAACAATATCGCCGTCTAAAATACGGGCATTTATCATACTGTCACCCTGTGCGGTTACGCAAAAATCGGCGTCAATATCTGCTCCAGCATCCACAAATGTTTCGCATTCTTCATCGCACATTATAGGCTCACCGCAGGCAATTTTGCCAAGCATAGGAATACGCCTGCGACCAATATGACGCAGACCAAAACGAGAAAAATCTTCATCAGACAGTGGAAGATTGTCCGATTGAAAGCCTACAAGATAGTCAATTGATACACCAAAATAAGAGGCAATATCTTTCAAAATCGTATTGGTATTAGGCATTCTTTTTCCCTGCTCATACATACCTATTGTGCTTTTTGATACGCCGATTACATCCGCAAGCTGTTCCTGTGACAAACGGGAATCTTCGCGTAATCTTTTCAGGTTTGTTCCAAACATACAAAAGCCCTCCTTTTATGACTTATCGACATTTTACTACACGATTCGTGGTTTGTCAACAAAAACACGAATTGTGGCAGAAAGTTTGTGAAAACTGAACAAATCGTAAAAAAATGAAAAATTTTTCTTGACAAAACCACAAAGTGTGGTTATAATAATACAAAAAGTACACGAAATGTGGTTTATGTGGAGGTGTAAATATGACATAGTGTGGACTTTGAATGTTAGTTGTAAAGAAAGGAGGATGCCATGAATTATTACGATGAAGTTTTACGGGCAGAAAGGCAAAGAACTATGGGCTTTGGAGGGGACATTTTTGATGGAGATGAGTATGAGTGCCCTATCTGTGAAAGCCATGACTGGGACTTTTTGCTAAAGGATTGTCACGGAGATATTATTGGTTGTCAGGAGTGTGTGACGAAGATATATCCCGGAGAAAACATTTAACAGAATAGTTGATTTTACTTTACGAGGTGATTTAGGGTGAAGAGAGAAGAATTGATGAAGGTATATTATTTAGACAAAGAAATTGCCGAATGGAAGGAAGAAATCGAAAGAATCAGGGAGAGTGCACTACCAAAGGGTGTGCGATTTGATGCCATATCAGGTGGTGGGAGATATACTGATATGGTGGCACAAGCAGCCGCTATGATAGCGGACACAGAAAAAAAGATTAAGAAGAAGCTATTGGAACTGGAACTGGCAAGGAACGAAATCATACGCTACATAATGAATATTGATGATTGCCAGACAAGGCTTATTTTTAAACTCCGGTGCCTTGACCATATGACATGGAACGAAGTTGCAGACAGAGTTGGAGGTATGAATTCGGAATATTCTGTTAAGAAGAGATTTTACAGGTACTTGGAAAAGTGCTGCTAGCAAAACATAAGTTGTCCCACATGTCACCTTAATATGTGGTAATATGTTACCGTAGAA
>JAZNWI010000013.1:0-1595 GCA_045593305.1 Clostridia bacterium
TTGTAGCACATTTTTAATTAATATTCAATCGTTCGTGACATTCTGCCCCGTGCAAAAAAGACTATGGCAAAAAATGTCATAGTCCTTTAACTTGTTTGTCGTAAACTACACTTCTGATTGATTTTATGGATTAACAAAACGACGCAAACGCTGTCAAATAAGCGTTTGCGGCTTAAGGTTACTCTGTAATGGGTTTCATCGTGGGGATTTAGGCGAGATAAATCTTATACCCTTATTTATCCTGCCTTTTTCTGACTTTGTTAATCCAAAGCGGTTTCATTGCAGAAAATAACCTCTTATAATATGGCATAACTTTATCCCATTTGTCGTAAAATCTGTCGTAAAAATTTAAGGGTGTTTACTATGTCAAGCAAAGAAACACATATCCTCTAAAATAGATAATTACTGTTTTTTCATCTGTCGCAGGAACATCAACACCGCCAATACGAGCAGAACGGCAGCATATCCAAGTACCCACCAAACATGAGGGAAAATCCCTGTAAAATCACCTGCAAGCACAGCCCGTTCCATATCTACGGCATGAACAAACGGGAGTGCGTAGGAAATCTTCTTAAACACACCGCCCACAAGGTCAAGATCAAACCAAACGCCGGACAGCCACGCCGAAAGGTTGGTTAGCAACGCACCGCAGATACCACCGACCTGCTTATCGTTCAGTACGCTTCCGCAAAGAAGTCCCAAGGCAATGTAGAGGATGGAAACAGGAATGATAAATAACACCGCATATAAAATATTTACCGTAATGTCCAGCCCGAGAACGATTGCGGCAATATAGCAGATAACGCATTGAGCGACAGAAATCGGCATAATAGGCAAAGTATACCCGAGAATGAAATCCAGCGGGGTCAGCGGGGTTGTATACAAACGCTGCAATAGCGAACTACCTCTGTCTTTTGCAATAATGGTTGATGAAAATAAGGTCATAAATGCCAAACCGAAAACCGTTATACCCGGAGTCAGGTGTTGTATTTCAAACAGTTTCACGGGGATATTTGCTTGTATGGCACTTAACAATAAAATTAAAACAAGAGGAAAGCCGAGTCCAAAGAAGAGAGTCAGAGGATCTCGTAATATTTCTTTCGTATTTCTGTTTGCAAAAGTGAGCATTCTCATTTTGCCACCCCCTTGACAATATGGATAAATGCTTCTTCAAAATTATCTGTACCTACCCTTTCTTTTATCTTTTCTGCAGTGTCACAGATAAGGAGCTTGCCGTCTTTCATAATAGCGATACGGTCAGACAAAGCTTCCGCTTCTTCCATATAGTGCGTTGTCAGAATAATGGTAACCTTCCCTTTAAGTGAATGTATCAAATCCCACAAATCACTTCTGGCAAGTACATCAAGACCAAGCGTAGGTTCATCAAGGAACAATATCTCCGGTTCGCTGATCAGCGCCATTGCAATACTAAGTCTTCGTTGCCAGCCTCCGGACAGTTTGCCTGCCTTTTTTTTGATAACAGATTCCAATCCGAGTAATTTGGTCAGCTCTGCAATTTTCGCATTTTGCTTGTCCTTTGTAAAACCGTGAACCCCGCACATCAGCTCAAGATTCTCCCGAACCGAAAGTCCGGA
>JAZNWI010000014.1:0-6119 GCA_045593305.1 Clostridia bacterium
ATGATGCCAATGCCTGTGCTGTTGCAGAGTGGAAATACGGCGCAGGAAAAGGTACAGAAAATATGGTATTTATGACCTTTGGAACAGGTCTTGGTGCAGGTCTTATCTTAGACGGCAAGCTTTATAGAGGTGCCAGCAATATGGCAGGAGAAACTGGTCATATCAGATTAGCTTCATTTGGTCCTGTTGGCTATGGTAAAGCAGGCTCTTTTGAGGGCTTTTGCTCAGGCGGAGGAATTGCACAGCTTGGCAGAATGTATGCTCAGGAAAAACTGCAGATGGGAAAGTGTGTATCTTTTTGTAACAGTATTTCTGAATTTGACAGCATAACTGCAAAATCTATTGCAGAATGTGCGTATAAAGGAGAGCAGGATGCTAAGGAAATATATGAAACCTGCGGAGAAATGCTTGGAAGAGGTTTAAGTATTTTAATTGATGTACTGAATCCTGAAAGGATTGTTTTAGGCAGTATTTTCCAAAGAAGCGAAAGTCTTTTAAGACCTAAGATGCAGGAAGTTTTAGAAAAAGAATGTCTTGGATATTCTCTTAATGTATGTGAGGTAGTACCTGCTAAATTAGGTGATAATATCGGAGATTATGCAGCTTTGGCAGTTGCAGCTATGAATGAGGAGGAATAATATGGAAAATTTATTAAAAAGATACCCAGCTCTTGAAGTATGTAAAGAAGATATTGAAAATGCACTAAAACTTATGCTTGATACATACAAAAAGGGCGGTAAAGTTTTAGTTTGCGGTAATGGTGGAAGTGCAGCAGACAGTGAGCATATCGTTGGTGAGCTTATGAAAGGCTTTATGTCGATGCGCCCTGTTACTGATGAAAGAATACCTGAGCATTTACGATGCGGACTTCAAGGGTCGCTACCTGCAATTTCGCTTCCTAGTCAGAGTGGGATTTTGTCTGCATTTATAAACGATGTTGACCCTGATATGATGTATGCACAGCTTGTTTATGGCTATGCAAGAGAGAATGACCTTGTAATAGGTCTTTCCACATCAGGAAATTCAAAGAATGTTGTTAATGCATTAGAGGTTGCAAAATGCGTTGGGGCAAAAACCCTTGCAATGACGGGAGAGAAAGAAAGCAAACTTTCTCTGCTATGTGATGTTGCAATAAAAGCTCCCGAAACCGAAACCTATAAGATTCAGGAGCTTCATTTGCCAATATACCACTTCCTTTGTGGCGAGGTAGAACGGTATTTTTTTAAGGCATAATAAAAATCGGCTAAAACTGAGGGTTTAAGCCGATTTTTTGTTTGTAACTATATGTAGCCTTACATTATTCTGTTGTCTGGTTGTTTTTGCGGTATTCTAAAGGAGTACAACCATAAAGCTTTGAAAATTCCTTAAAAAATCGTGTTTTGTCTGTAAATCCTACCTTGGACTGTATTTCTTCAATAGTAAGGTTGGTTTGTGTTAAATATTTTGCTGTTTCAGTAATTCGTTTTTCTATAAGATATTCCTTAAATCCCATACCGGAAATTTTCTTAAATTCCTTACTGATGTATGACGGACTGAAATAACAACGGGTAGCCAAGGTACTGAGAGATATAGGTTCGGCGTAGTTTTTGTCAATATAGTCCAGTATCGAATCAAACACTTCAAAGAAAACGGATTTAGGATAGTTTTTATCAAGGTTTTTCTCATTCAAAATAGTAAACATTTTAGTAAGAATAACACGGGCATAACCACTTAGAATCATTGGATAACTGGGTTCTTTTCTTTCTTTTGCAGAAAGCATGAAATTGATGATATTTTTTATTTCATATGCGTCATCACCTTTGAATTTTACCATCTGGGAGTCAGCTGATAGCTTATCATCCGGATTAGACAGAAAGAAACGAAACAGGTTGTAGAAAGTATCATTATCAACGGCATAGTCGATGATGAAATCTTGTTTTACTAATATGTTTACAAACTCACAAGGCCCTTGCGAAGCAAATGAGTGTATTTGCCCAGGAGCTATGAACAAAAGGGTGTTATGAGTTGCCTCATAAGTTTGTCCGTCAATTTTATGGTTCACTGTTCCGGATATTGTATATACCAACTCAAGAAAATCATGAACATGCTCGTCTTGCGAATCGTATTCTTGGCTTATAGTACCCAGATGTACACTTTCATCATTTTTAAAATAGTCTTTTTTTGAATACAAATACATAAAATCACACATCCTTTCATCGCTCAGCCAACTATTTTCACCATTTAAAGTATATATTAAAAGGAATGAAAAAGCAATAAAAAAACATTGGAAAATGTTTCTGGCAGAAAAACAATACTTTTTTGCCAGAAAACAACATTGTAACTTTGAACGAAGAATGATAACATACAAAGTGTATACATATCGAATGTTTAGTGACCATTAATATGTTAAAAATTACTAAAAGTTATTACAATTTGTTAAATACTACTTTTAGTACAGAAAAGAATAGGAGGATAAATAATGAAGAAGAAAATTTTATGCGCCGTTTTTGTAGCATCTTCTATATGCATGAATGTTTTTGCTGCAGATGTTTCATTGGTTGATAACAAAGTAATAGTGGAAGTTGATTCAGTGGCAGAAGCATGGGGGACTTTGATAGTTACCAAAGAAGGAGCCTCTCTTGCCGATGATGAAAATATTATTGCTATGAAGCAGGCTAAAGCTGATAAGAATGGTAAAGCAACCTTTAATTTTTCAATGCCTGCTACACTTGAAGGCGGAGTAAATGGCAAATATGACTTGCATATTAAAAGCGGTGACGGAGATGTATATATAGAAAGCATGTATTATGCTCTTCCTGCAGACAGAACCAGCGTGGCAGGTAACCTTAAAACTGAGGCGAATGTCAAAGCGATTATTGAAAATGGAAGTAATGAAGATACATTAAGAACTTTGGGCGTTCATTTAGACATATATAATGATTTAAAGGATGCGGATGCACAGAACGGAAATACTGCACTAACAGATTCTGTGTGTGCAACTTTTGCAGACGCTCGTACAGCGGATATGAGTGATACGGAAGTTGTAAACCTTTTGAATGAAAAAGTAATAATTCAAGCGATTAATACATTGCCTGATAAGAGCACTGAAGTTATTGAACAAACAGGATTCTCTTTTGAAAATGTTAAATATGCTGATGAAGATGACAGCACAAAAGCTTTTGTATGTGACTATATTTATGCAAACAAGCCTTATGCAAGCTTTGAAGACATCGAGAATGCGTATGAAGTTGCAAATATGCTGAATGTGATAAATAATACTCGTTTTGATGCTATGGAAAGCAAAATCACAGGATATGCGCAGGATCTTGGTATAACAGGAGACCCGATATATACAAACTATATCAGTTCTACAAACAAAACAGCTATAAATGAGGACATTGTTCTTGCGCTCAAGAATAAAAAGGCAGTAACTGTACAGGACCTGCTTACGGTAATTGATACAGCTACTAAGAACAACCCTGGTAACTATAACCCTGGTGGAGGAGGCAGCACTGGCGGAGGCGGCGGTACCACAATAAATACCCCTCCGAACCCACTAACCGGTGTACCTGTTGGAAATAACAGCAGTAAGGGATTTAATGATATTGAAGATGTTGCATGGGCAAAGACAGCTATTATGTCTATGGCAGAAAGAGGTATCATATCAGGTGATGGAAAAGGCAGCTTTAATCCGAACAATTCTGTAAAAAGAGAAGAATTTGTTAAAATGCTTGTTGTAGCAGCGGGTATGCATAATGTGGATGCAAAAAGCTCCTTTAATGATGTGGATAGCAGTGCATGGTATGCATCTTATGTAGCAAGTGCATATAACAACAAAATGATTTATGGTACATCAGAAAATGGTTTCGGAGTAGGAACAAACATAACAAGACAGGACATGGCGGTAATGTGTTACCGCGCAGCTCAGAATGCAAACATAATAAATAAAGTGCGTGACGGCGTTCAGTTTGCAGATGCAGACAACATAAGCAGTTATGCAAAAGATGCGGTGAATGTACTATACGAAGCCGGAGTTATTAATGGTATTGGCGATGGATTGTTTGATCCGACAGGAACAGCCACAAGAGCTCAGGCGGCTGTTATGATTTACAATTTGTTTGTGAAGTAATAAACGGAAGGAGAAACATAATATGACTAAAAAAATAGCATTGTTGCTGTGTTTATTATCGCTTATAGCAACATTAATGCCGGGAAGCTATGTTTTTGCAGAAGAAGCAGAGAAAACATACGAAAAAGAGACTGTTATGCAGGTTCTTGGAATTGAAGAAGCGACAGCAGCAAGCATAGTTACGAATGATTATCTTTTGACAGCTTTGTCAGGATTTTTATACGGAGAAAATGAGAGACCTTCCGCAGAAAGCTTTGCCAGAGAAGTTGGGATTTTGGAATTCGGAGAGATTTACGACGGAAGAAAGACAATCACTAAGATAGAGGCTCTTGAATATGCGTTGGCAACTTTGGGATATAAAGACTATGCCAAGAGCACAGGGGAGAATGGAATCAAAACTGTTGCATCATCCCTTGGAATAACAAAGGGCTTGGGAACAACAGAAAATGAAGAAATTACCTTCAATGAATGTGTAGTAATGCTACATAACATGCTGGAGGTAGCACCTATGGTGGCTATTTATAGCGGAGGTCAGGTAAAACACATAATTGAAAACGACCAGACATTACTTTCAAAGTATCGTGATGTGCACAAAATTACAGGACTTTTAACATCAAACGGAATCACATCGCTGGACAAGGAAGCTAGTTGTGAAGAAGGGCATATTCAGATAGGTACTTCACTTTATACCATGGAAGACAGTACACCATGCAGAAAGCTTCTGGGAAAATATGTTGAAGCGTATGTTCTTAAAGATGAATATGATGAACCGATAGTTTTATGCATAGGTGAAACAGACGGACGAAACAGAGAATTTATAGTAGATGCAAGAGATGTAAAGAGAATTACTCCTGACTATACCAGACTGGAATATTATGAAAATAACCGAGAAAAGTATTTAAAAATTGCAGATGTTCCTAGGGTAATATACAACGGAGTATTTTACGGCGGATATACTGAGGAGAATTTCAAGCCGGAATCAGGTAATCTTCGTTTGCTGGACAACAACAACGATGGAAAATATGATGTTATATTTATAACTTCATACAAAACTGTAGTAGTAGGTGCCGTAGACACAAACAGAAAGATTATTTATAACAAATTCAAAAGCCAAGGAAATTTGGTTTCAATAGACCTTGATACGGAAGTGTCAGATGTTGTATATACCATAAACGATGAATTTGGAGAAGTTGAGATTTCGGATATCAAAAAAGGTGATATTCTCGTTGTTGCAAAAAGTAAGTCAAATGAAAACATCGTAGTTGAAATTCTTGTTTCTCGTGATACTTTTGTGGGAAAGCTTCAGAGCATTAACGAAATAGATATGGAGATACTCGTAGACGATGAAGAGTATTCTTTTGTCAATTCATTTTTGAGGTTCAAGAATGAAGAAGGAAGCCTTAACCCTGGAAATACATATAATTTCTTTATGGATGCTCTAGGTAATGTGGCATACTGGGAAAAAGTTACAGAAGATGGATACGCTGTTATCGAAAGAGTATATAGAGATTGGGATAAAGATAGATTATATGCATCATATATGAATATGAGCGGTATATGGATTGATGCACCGATAGCGACGAAGTTTACATTTAAGGGGACATTCTATTCTCGTTTAGATGTAGATACTGCTTATGAAATACTTAAAGATATAAAAGGTGAGGTTGTAAAGCTTACATTTAATCAGAGTGAAGAGATTAAGATAATAGAAACAGCAACTGTAACTCCAATCCCAGATGAAAACGGATTTACAAAAACTTCAAGTAAAAACTTGAGTTGGAGATCCGGAGCAAGGACATTTACGGATGATGATACAGGTCAATGTAAGTATTATTTAGAGGATGATGCAAAAGTAATTGTTCTTCCTGCGGACCCTGCTAACTATAGAAACAGATCCGAGTATGTAGTAAGAGATGCGGCGGGATACTTTAGAGGAGATACTCCGTATACCGTATCATTCTATGATTTTGATGAATTTGGTTTTGCAAAATTAGTGGTTATGAGATACTCC
>JAZNWI010000015.1:0-3594 GCA_045593305.1 Clostridia bacterium
ATTGGCGATACTGAAAAGTAACAAGCTTTTTGTCAGCGGTATTTCTTCTGCAATTGATGATATGATGGGTAAATTGGCATGCGATAAAAACGGAAATTCTGTTTTTGACATCTCGCCCGAACCGTCTTTTTCCGATTCATCGGAGTTGCATTTGAACGAACTCAATGAAACTGATGAAGACATTGATTTAATAGACGGCAAATATGTTTTTTATTATGACTGGCGGCTTGATCCGTTTGAAAACGCAAAGGAATTAAAGCAATATATTGAAGAAATAAAGAAACTTACCAATCACAATAAGGTTATTCTTTCATCACACAGTCAGGGTACGACTATTGTTACTACCTATTTGCACACATACGGAAGCAAAGATGTCAGCAAAGCCGTTTTTCTTTCACCGGCTTATAAAGGTATTTCTCTTATCGGTTCCGTTTTTACAAGGAATATCACGTTAAAAGAAAAGGAATATGCCATTGAAGAATTTGTCAGAAGTCTGATAGGCTCTGAGGATTACGGGAAGCTTGTAACATCATTACTTTCCATATCAAATGATTTCGGAGTAATCACACCTGTTTTCAATTTCCTTCAAAGCATTCTTGACGATAATCTGGATGCAATTTATGATGAATGTCTGATAGAACTCTTTGCCACCATGCCCGGTATATGGTCATTCGTTCCCGATGAATATTATTTGCAGGCAAAACAATCAATGTTCGGAGAATCAAAGGAATTTGATAATTTAATAAAGCGTATTGATAAATATCATTATAATGTTCAGAATAATGTTAAAAAGATATTGAGTGACGCTAAGAAAAACGGCGTGGACATTGCCATTATTTTTGGGTATGACATTTCAAGCATTCCCGTAACCGAAAACGAGGCTAAGCAATCGGATATGCTTATTGATACTGAGCTTATGAGTTTAGGTGCGGTATGTGCTCCGGTTGGTGCTGCGTTTGACGATGGCTATAAACAGGATGAAAATAAGTGCAGACATAACCACTTATCTTCCGATAAAAAAATCGATGCATCAACCTGTGCGTTCCCTGAATATACTTGGTTCGTTAAAGGACAGGCACACAACGCATTTTCTAATGGTTATGTCAATTTCTTTAATTGGGTTTTAAAGTATGACGGTCAGCCCACTGTTCATACCAATGAAAAATATCCTCAATTTATTACAAATAATGAACAAGGTAAAATTGTTCCGGTTATTAATATAGATATACCGGATAATAGGTGCGATGTAGTTATATTTTTTGACTCTTTGATACAGATGTTAAAAAGATAAATATAATAATTTGTTAATTCACTGAAGCGAATAAAGCGTTAAAAGCTATGCAGAGTTAAATACTCCGTATAGCTTTTTCTTATTTGTAATACATATTAAATTATTTAAATTTCAATTTTTCGTTTTGCAGTATGTGCCTTTATTACTTTCAGGCTCTTTTTGGTTAATTAAAATTGTCAATAAATTGTCAAACCAAAAGCATTACATGTGTCAAGAAATTCTGCGATACTTCTTTTGAAAACTCAAAGGAGGTATTTTTGATGATAGTAAAAGTTAGAAGTCATACGGTGTATCAGTTGAAGGACGGGAGGTATAAGTGTGAGGTATGGTACATAAATGAAAACGGTGAAACAAAGCGTATTACATATACAGATCCATCCAAAACAGCAATAAACAAATTCGTTAAAGATTATCCAAACGAGGAGTATTATCCTGTATGTACTCTTAATGAATTCTTTGAAGAAGTATATAAAAGGATTTTAATGGATACTGCCAAGAATACAAACTATCTAAAGCTTGTGTCAATATACAACTCTCAAATAAGACCGGTATTTGGCGACAGGCGAATGAAGAGTGTGAAAAAAGCAGAGTTGATAAGTTTTTTTGAAGATATGGCAGAGAAAAGATGCCAAGGGATGGTGGATGACTGTTGCCGTTTGCTGGAAAAAATGTTTGCCTCTTATTCCGAACATAAAAAGCCAAAAGATAATCCGATGAGATTTGTAAGTTGCCCGGAATCAAAAATTGAAAAGAAGGTGAAAAGGGGATACACACCGGAGGAACTTGAAAGGATATTTGTTGTTGCAGACAGGATCAACCTTAAAACAAACAGACCCAAGTATATGCACGGTAATGCAGTTAAGCTTATGTTGCTTACCGATATGAAAATCGGCGAAGCTCTTGCATTAACTTGGGCTGATGTTGATTTCAAAAACGGCACAATTACAGTAAACAAAACCTCCTCCGAAATCAATCTTTCGGAGGAGGGAAAAACTGATTATTCAATTAAATTCAAACCCTTGAGCAACCACAGAACAAGAGCAATTCACATCACATCCGAAATCAAATCCGTTCTTTTGTCTCTCCGTAAACTAAACTCAAATTCACAGTTTGTTATTTCACAAAGGAATGGAGAGCCTGTATCGAAATCGTACATTTCGAGGATTATGAGGGAATGCGTAAAGGAAGCGTAGGGATGAGTGAGGGAAACAAATCATAATCAGGGTTGTGTTCGCTTGCGTAGAATGATATCTACCTTTATTCAAATTGTTTTACAGTTTACTAATATTCTGTTCTATCTGCTGTATAATCTCGATAAATACATCATCACTCTGGTCTGTCGGATCAGGCAAGCACCAATTATCGTCAAAGGTTCTTCCGATAAAAGGGCATCCTACATCACACCCCATAGAGATAGCAATATCGGGAGATGGGATTTTATCATAGGTCTTGCAGTGTTGAGTCTGCTCCATATCAATGCCATATAGTTGTTTCATAAGTCGTACTGCATCTTGATTGATTTGCGGTTTAGTTTCCGTTCCAGCAGAATAAAAATCATAGTCATCGCCACGCAGGTATTTACCTAATGCTTCGGCAATCTGACTGCGACAAGAATTGTGCACGCAGATAAAAGCTATTTTCTTCTTCATATCAGAATCCCAACTTGTGCAGGAGTTTTTCAATGTCTGCCGCCTTTAGCACCTTGCCCATAGATACGACCTTTTCGTTTACAACAATGGCAGGCATGCTCATAACGCCGTATTCCATAACCTTTTGCATATCGGTGATATACTCAACTTCAAGAGATAAGCCCATATTTTTAACAGCTTCTTTTGCGTATTCATATTGCTGATGACAAGTTGTACAGCCTGCACCAAGAACTTTGATATTGCAAATGCCTTCTTTTTCAGAACAACAATTATTTGCTATTTCAGTTATTTCCGCTGTCTGACATCCGCTGTTGCAAGCACAAGCAGGAACTTTCTTTTCTTCTTTTTTCTTTCCGAATTTAAATAATGCCATAATAAATTACCTCCAAATAATATTTATAAATTAAAATGCTAACCAAAACATATAGAATCCAATGAGTAAAATTGCAGTACCCATTACAATTTTGAGAGCCTTTGCAACCTTTCTGTATTTTTCACTGCTGTTGATTTTCCGAACAAATCCTACAGAAGTTCCTGCAACCATCACAAGTGTGCTGTGACCGATAGAATAGAGAAGCATCAGCAGTATTCCCCACAATAAATTGCCTTCTTCTGCAACGATAGCAAGCAGAGTAATGAGAACGGGTGTTGAAC
>JAZNWI010000016.1:0-2099 GCA_045593305.1 Clostridia bacterium
TTTCTTATACCCTAAATCCGCTATATTCTGCATTTTATGCTTTGAATTATCTGTACATTAGCTCTTTCTCAGCATTTGTATTTTGAAAAATTGAGATTTCGTGAGCTTTTAAGAGATTTTACAAGATATTATGAGGAGGTTGACGCAGCAGATGTCGTGCATAGCTGTTTTTTCTCAAAAGGGGTTTTTAGAGATGCCCATATATTAACGGAATGATACCGCCAACAACCTGACTCATTGCTGTTGCTATTGCAGCTCCCGCAAATTTATGTTCCTGTGGAAGAAGCAAAACAAGCACTGCATCGAGAACAATATTCATTGCACCGGATGATATTGTTGTAACCAAACCAAGCTGTGGCTTTTCTGCTGTAGAGAAAAATGGTTGAAACAAAAACATAAGCGTATTAAATGGCAAAACAAACAAAACAATACGGGAATACCTTACTGCATTTTCAAGTAATTCTCCTTTGGCACCAAGCAATACAGCAACCTGTCTGACACAAGCAATTCCAACAACAGCAAACAGAATACCTAAGGATAATACTGCAGGCTTTCTGCTTGTTTTTCATATTCCTCCAATCGTTTGTGGGGAACGGCAGGAATAAAGGAAACGCCCTTTTCTTCCTTTAAATCCTCGTTCCAATCTTTGTTGTTTGGCGGATAAATCGTCAGATTATCATAGCCTCGTTCACCGAGTATATCCCAGAGTCTGTGTGCTGCGTCGATGCCTCCTTCATCGTTGTCGGTACAGATAATAACCCAATCAATATTCGGATGTTCTTCCAGTGCAGTCAGCACAGCACTTTCGTACACACCATTCATGGCGATATATGAGCTGTCCTGCCAGTTCTTTGGATATAGCGTCAGGAATGACATCAAATCAATGGGGGCTTCAAACACAAAAAGCAAGTTGCTCTTACCAAAATGTGCAAAGCTGTACTTGGTATCTGAGCCTTCAATGGTCTGACGGAAGCTGTTTCCGAATGTGGTTGTGGATCGTTTGTGAGCCTGCCTTGGAAACCATTGCCGTCCGCGCCTACGAACACGGCATTGTGATGCTTTTTGTCCTCGTAGAGCAGTTTCTTCTTCGCAAAGTGGGTGATGACCTCCGGTGCAATGAACCTTTTCTTGATGAGATAGGCATAGACTCGGTGCATATTGTCATTGGCTTCGGGTAGCTTAAATTTCTTTTTTTCTTTTACCATGACTGGCTGAACTTCATGGGTAAGCGGCAGAGCTGAGTGACCGAGCAAAGCCTGCATTGCCTCCTGAAAGTTCATCCCGTAATGCTCACGCATGAATTTAATCGGGCCGCCGCCAATCTGATTCTTGTGGTCATACCACTGCGAACCGCTGATGGTGATGCTGTCGTTCTTGCCGTATCCGTCGTGATAGACAAGTTTGAATTCTCTGCCCACGGGGACTAATGTTTCACCTCGCATTCGTAAGAATGTGGGCAGATCTACGCTGTTGGCGAGCTGTTTCTGCTCGTCGGTGTAGGGGATATATGGCATGGGTTTCACCTCCTTTGGGGATAGAAAAAGCCACCTATGATTGCTCATAGATGGCTATATCTGATACTTGCAGTTTAACAAACTATTAGTTTATTTAAAATATTATTATTCTGAAATAGTAAACTTGCTTATTGATGTGTTGTAATTTACTAAAAACTCAATGTCATTTTGCCATTTTCGACAAGCAACAGCAAATCTATCATTGTTCTTCTTAAAGTTAATACAGTTGTTTAAATGAGAGATTATTTCTTCTTTTGATAATTTTTTCGAATCAACAATATTTTTTAAAATCATATGACGCATCGAATCACTAAGGTTATCTTTTTGATTCACACTATAACCATAGCTGTATAAAGGTGATTCTTCTCTCCACATATTAATAGTAGAATTATCGATTAAACTTAGATTATAAACAATTATGCCAGGATCTCCATATTTCTTTAGAAAGTTTTTATATATGGATTTATCCATATATAAAGACCGATTTTTTCTATTGTACGAAGCACGTGCAATTTCATATGCTTTGGTATAAGGAGAATACAATAGAATATCAATTAATTCACAGTTATCAATCATACTTATTCC
>JAZNWI010000017.1:0-15693 GCA_045593305.1 Clostridia bacterium
CCTGAAGAAAGATTTAAAGAGGATGCACTTCGTATGCTTCGTGCGGTTCGTTTTGCAGCATGTCTTGGTTTTGAGCTTTCAGAAGAAGTTTTCCGTGCTATAAGAAAATGCGCAGTTTTGATTAAAAATGTAAGCAATGAAAGAATTCTAGGGGAGATAAATAAAATTCTTCTTTGTGACACACCATCAAAAATAAAGCTTTTATACGAAACCGGACTTATGAAACATATTATACCGGAGCTTTGTAATTGTTTTGATACGGTTCAGAACAATAAATACCACATTTATAATGTGGGTGACCATATAATGAAAGCGGTTGACAATACACCGAATGACCTTATACTAAGGTGGTCAGCGCTGCTTCACGATTCTGGAAAGCCTGCATGCCTGTCCCGTGACGCATCGGGAATAAACCATTTTTACGGTCATCACAGAGAAAGCGTCCGTATTGCTAATGATGTTCTTCATAAGCTAAGAATGGACAGAGACTCCATAAATGATATACTTGTTTTAATTGAAAATCATGATGTAAGGATAGATACTTCTCCTGCATCGGTCAAAAGAATGCTTGCAAGAACAGGCGAAAATCTGTTTATGAAGCTTCTGCTTTTGCAGGAAGCAGATAACAGAGCAAAGAATTTAAAGTTCTTAGACGATAAGCTCGCCAAACTTCAGACAGTTTATGAGCAATGTCAGACTATTATTGCAGAGCGTCAGCCGTATCAGATTTCGCAACTGCAGATAAACGGACGAGACCTTTTAAAAATCGGATTTAAAGCAGGTCGTGAGATTGGCGATATGTTAAAGCTTCTTTTGGACGAAGTGGTAATTGACCCATCACTTAATACACGCGACTATCTAATAAAAAGAGCCATAATCCTTAAAAAGAAGAGAAGCTAAAAATTTCGGAGGGAAATTATGAGAGTGGATGAATTTAAAAAATCGGTATTTAATAAAAACATATCGGTAATAGGTATGGGTATTTCTAACCGTCCACTTATTAAATATCTTGTTTCACTTGGTGCAAAGGTCACCGCCTATGATATGAGGACACCTGAAAAGCTTGGGGATATATATGACGAGTTTCTGGGCCTTGGCGTGAAGATTGTAACAGGCGAAAATTATCTTGATAACCTGACAGGTGAAATAATATTCAAAACACCGGGACTTCGTTTCGACCATCCGTCCCTGCTTTCTGCAAAAGAAAAGGGAAGCATAATCACAAGTGAAATGGAAGTGTTTTTCGATATCTGCCCCGGTAATATAATCGCAGTTACAGGAAGTGACGGAAAAACCACCACCACAACCCTTATTCATAAAATGATGGCCGAGGCAGGATATAATACCTACCTTGGCGGAAATATAGGAAAGCCACTTTTAACCGAAGCGGAAAATATGAAAGAGGAAGATTGGGTAATCCTTGAGCTTTCAAGCTTCCAGCTTCACACTATAAGAAAATCTCCAAAGATTGCGGTTATAACAAACTTAAGTCCTAATCATCTTGATGTTCATAAGGACTACGGGGAATATATTGATGCAAAAAAGAACATAATGCTTTATCAAAAAGCAGAGGATAAGCTTGTGGTTAACCACTCAAATGCCGAAACCAACAAAATCGGCAAGGAAGCAAAAGGAAAGCTTACAGAATTTTCATCAAAGGAAAACGCGTATATATCCTTGAAAGATGGAAAAATAATGCGTGGCGAAACTGAAGTTTTAAACATCGCAGATATAAAGATTCCGGGCATGCACAATGTGGAAAACTATATGGCGGCAATAGGAGCGGTTGAGGGTCTTGTCAGCGATGATGTAATCTTAAAGATTGCCAAAACCTTTGGCGGTGTTGAACACAGAATTGAGCTTGTGCGTGTTTTGGACGGCGTAAGCTATTATAACAGTTCTATTGACTCAAGCCCGAACAGAAGTATAAATACATTAAATGTATTTCACGATAAAGTAATAATGATAGCCGGCGGAAAGGATAAGGGAATCCCTTATGACGAAATTGGTCCGGCACTTTGCGAAAAGGTAAAAACCTTGATTCTTATCGGCAAAACCGCAGATAAGATAGAGGAAGCACTAATAAAAGCCGGAGGATGCGATATTCCGGTAATAAGATGCGAAAGCTATCCTGAGGTGGTCAACATAGCCCGAAGCATAGCAAAGGATGGAGATACAGTTTTGCTTTCTCCTGCATCTACAAGTTTTGATATGTTTGCTAATTTTGAAGAAAGAGGAAATCTGTTCAAGAAGTTGGTAAATGAACTAAAATGAGGTGTAAATTTGAAAGAGCTTATAAAAACACTCAGTAATATGCGAGGCATATCCGGGTATGAATACCGTATAAATGAAAATATTAAGAATATGCTGGCTGGCTTTTGCGATGATGCCGGGATTGATAATCTCGGAAATGTTATCGCCGTAAAAAAATGCGGCAAGGAAAATGCCAAAAAGGTTTTGATAGAGGCACATATTGACGAAATCGGCCTTATGGTATCTGACATTGACGAAAACGGGTTTATATCCATTGTGAATGTTGGGGGGATTGACCCAAGAATACTTCCGTCAGCGGAAGTTATTATTCACGGAAAGCGAGATGTAAAGGGTGTAATCGGTGCAAAGCCACCACATCTTTTAAAAGACGGTGAAGAAGAAAAAAGCTCAAAAATGAAAGATATGGCAATTGATACGGGACTTCCGCTTGATGAATTAAAAGAAATCGTTTCAATTGGCGACAGTATTACTATGGCAGTGGAATGCACTGAACTTTTCGGTGACCAGCTAACAGGTAAGTCACTTGATGACAGAGCTTGCAGCGCGGCAGTAATTTCTGTTTTAAAGAATATTCAAGGGGAAACCATGCCCATTGATGTATATGCAGTTTTTGCGGCAAAGGAAGAGGTTGGCGGATTTGGTGCTATGACAGCAACATACGGCATAAACCCTGATATTGCAATTGCAATAGATGTTTGTCACGGCATAACTCCTGATAACTCAAAAGATGCATACGAGGTGGGTGAAGGCTGTGTTATAACAGTAGGACCAAACATCCATCCTAAAATTTCGGATAGGCTGATTTCTACCGCAAAGGCAAATGACATAAAACACCAGATTGAAGTAGAAGGCGGAAATACAGGAACAGATGCATGGGTAATGCAGGTTGTAGGAGAGGGAATACCTACAGTTCTTTTGTCCGTTCCGCTAAAATACATGCATACTACCGTAGAAACAATTTCGGTGCCGGATGCTGAGGCAGTAGCGAATCTATTAACATTTTTCCTAAAGAATCTAAATGATGAAATGGAGGAATGGTTATGCTTATAAAAGAACTCTGCAACCTTTGCGGTGTCAGCGGAAATGAGGGAGCAGTAAGAAATTTTATAAAAGAGAAAATCGAAGCTTACGCTGACGAAATTATGGTTGACACAATCGGCAACCTTATTGCACTAAAAAAAGGTGACAGCTCAAAAAAAGTAATGCTATCCTGCCATACTGATGAAGTTGGCTTTATCGTAAGCGGTATAAATGACAACGGATTTTTAGAATTCAAAACCGTTGGCGGAATTGATACCCGTGTTATAATTTCAAAAAAGGTTACTGTGGGAGAAAACAAAATCCCGGGTGTAATCGGTATGAAAGCGGTGCATCTACAGAAAAAAAGCGAACGAGAAACCGTTCCTGAAGTGTCAAGCCTTTATATTGATATCGGAGCAAAGACCAAGGATGATGCTCTGGCTAAAGTAAAGCTTGGGGACTATGCATGCTTTGATACAAAGTTCGAGGAGCTGTCAGAAGACACATTCAAGGCAAAGGCTATTGATGACAGAAGCGGTTGTGCTATCTTAATGGAGCTTATAAAAAAGCCGGTTAAATACGATACTTACTTCTGCTTTACAACTCAGGAAGAGGTGGGACTTCGTGGTGCAAGGCTTGCCAGTCATAGAATTATACCGGATATTGCACTTGTGATTGAGGCAACAACTGCAAGCGATGTTTACGGATGCGAAGACCATGAATATGTCACCAATGTTGGTGGCGGAGCGGTGGTTACCTTTATGGACCGTACCACAATCGTAGATAAGAATCTTAGAACATGGCTTTATGAAACCGGAAAAAGTGCAGGCATTCCTGTTCAGTATAAGCGTGCAACTGCAGGCGGAAATGATGCCGGCAGAATTCATTTAACAGGAGCAGGTATTAAGACTGCATCCCTTTCTGTGCCAACAAGGTACATTCATTCACCTGCCGGAATCGCATCAAAAAAGGATGTTCAGGCAGTAGAGAACTTGGCACAATTGTTTTTAGACAGAATTGACGAGGTGATTTAATGGAACTCTTAAAAAAGCTGACAAGTGCATGGGGACCGTCAGGCTGTGAGGGAAAAATTACAGAAGTTATAAAAAAAGAGACCGAAGCATTTTGTGACGAAATATATACTGATGCTTTAGGAAACCTTATATGCCGAAAAAAAGGTAACGGCAAAAAGGTTATGTTTGCATCTCACATGGACGAAATCGGCATAGTTGTCACATTCATTGATGAAAAAGGATTCCTTCGCTTTGCTGATGTTGGCGGGCTTTATCTTAGAAACTTAATAAACCGCAGAGTCCGTTTTGAAAACGGTACTATTGGTGTTATCGGTACGGAAGAGGACAACGAAAAACGCCAGATGGCAAAAATGTTTATTGATATTGGTGCAAAAAGCAGAGAAGAAGCTGAAAAAATGGTTTCTATCGGTGATATGGCGGTATTCGAAGGCGAGCTTTACTGTCAGAATGGCAAAATTATTTCAAAGGCACTTGACAACAGAGCAGGGTGCTATGTTTTAATTGAGGCATTAAAGAGAGTGAAATCAGAAAACGACCTTTATTTCTGCTTTACAACTCAGGAAGAGGTTGGACTTCGCGGTGCAAGGACGGCGGCATTTAAAATTGAGCCGGAATATGCACTATCTGTTGATGTAACTGATGTTGGAGACACTCCAAAGGCACCGAAGATGGCGGTTAAGCTTGGTAATGGAGCGGCAATAAAAGTTATGGACTATTCTGTTATAACAAGTCACGATGTAAGAGAAAAACTTATTGACATAGCAGAAAGCAATGGTATAAAATATCAGAGAGAGATAATGATGGAAGGCGGAACCGATGCCGGAGTAATCCACTTCACAAAAGGTGGTGTAAAAACCGGCGGAATCTCAATTCCTACAAGATATATACACTCACCAAGTGAAATGATAGACGAAAATGACTTAAAGGAAAGCATTGACCTTTTGGTAGGTTTTGCAGAAGAGATATAATTTTAAGGAGCAAAAGATGAACAGTTTTGACATTAAAACAAAAATATATTTCGGGGATAATGCTTTAGATCGATTAGAGCAGCTTCCGTATCAGAGGGTTTTGGTTATAACAGACCCGTTTATTGAAAAAAGCGGTATGCTTCAGATGGTTACTTACAGACTGAAAAACAGGGGCATCGCATTTGATGTATTTACTGATGTTGTGCCAGACCCACCAATTGAAAAAATTACAAATGGTGTTGAAAAGGTGTCCGAATATAACCCTGACTGCATAATTGCAATAGGTGGGGGAAGTGCTCTTGATGAGGCAAAAGCAATCCGCGAATTTGCAATGAAAATTGTACAGGGTAAAGAAATTGCCCTTATTGCAATTCCTACAACAAGCGGTACAGGTAGTGAAGTTACCAGCTTTGCAGTGGTAACCGATTCTCAAAAAGGTGTTAAGTATCCGCTTGTGTCTGAAAGCATGCTTCCAACCGAAGCAATTTTAGACGCAGAGCTTGTTAAAAGTGTTCCGGCAACAGTAACAGCAGATACCGGTATGGATGTTTTAACACACGCTCTGGAGGCTTATGTAAGCACAAATAACAACGAGTTTTCAAATGCTCTTGCAGAAAAGGCAATTGAAATCTGTGGAACATTCTTGCTTCGTTCATATCTTGATAATAACGATACTCATGCAAGAAAGAAAATGCATGTTGCATCGTGTTTGGCGGGTCTTGCTTTTAACTCAGCATCCCTAGGACTAAACCACGGAATTGCCCATGCCATAGGTGCTCAGTTCCATATTCCCCACGGAAGAGCAAATGCAATGGTGCTTCCGCATATAGTAGAGTATAACTCAGAGATAAATAAGCACTCAAAAAGCCGACCTACATACCCTGCATGCGTTAGAAAGTATGTGAATGCGGCAAAACTTCTGGGTGTTTCTAACTTTAACGAAATTACAACGGTGAGAGCCCTTGTCAGCTATATTCAGTTCATGATGAAAGAAATGAATATGCCTCTATCCGTTTCACAGTGCGGTGTTACAAAAGATGAGTATTTTAGTGCCATTGACAAGATGGCGGAAAGTGCCATAAACGATGCCTGCACACCGACCAACCCGAGAGTGCCGTCAAAAGCAGAGGTTGTGGCAATCCTTGAAAAGATGTATGAATAAGAAAGGATGATTTTATGAATATTTGTGTATATGGAGCATCAAGTGACATTATAGATAAAGTGTATATCAAATCTTGTGAAGAGCTTGGTGAAAAAATGGCAAAAAGAGGCCATACTCTTGTATTTGGTGCAGGAGCAGGCGGTGTTATGGGTGCATCAGCAAGAGGAACAGAAAAGGGATGCGGAAAAATAATCGGTATCGCTCCTAATTTCTTTGATGTTGACGGTATGATTTTTGAAAACTGCACCGAGCTTATCCGCCCGGATACCATGCGCGAAAGAAAAAAGATGCTTGAGGAAATGGCGGATGCATTTATTATGGCTCCCGGTGGAATCGGCACCTTTGATGAATTCTTTGAAATACTTACACTAAAGCAACTTTCAAGACATACAAAAGCTATTGCAATTTACAATGTAAATCACTACTTTGATGAACTTCTTGCTATGATGGAAAAGGGAATGCGCGAAGATTTCATTAAAGAAGAATGCCGTGAGCTTTACAGGGTTTTTGAGGATAGCGATGAAATGCTTGACTACATCGAAAACTATGTTGGCGTAGATATGGATATTTTAAACTTTAAAAATATATAAAAGAGCTCCTTTGGGAGTTCTTTTTATTTACATAAAAATTGACTTTTAAACCTTTAATACAGGCTTTATGTATAATTATCAGTGTTTTGCATAAAAAAACACACAAAAATGTATAAATATACGCTTTTATTCTATAAACATTCACAAAAATGCATAAAAGGTTAAAATATATTACAATTATATACTTGACAAAATCCGTAGTTTATGGGATAATGGTTAGTATGTTGATTTGTATATTTATGCAAAGTAAGAGGTGCAAATAATGAAAAAGATATTTGTGGACGGAAGTGCCGGCACAACAGGTCTTAGAATATTTGAAAGGCTTGGAAAAAGAGACGATATTGAATTAATAACCATTCCTGACGAACTAAGGAAAGATATAGATGCAAGATGCAGTGCAATAGAAAGTGCCGATGCGGCTTTTCTATGCTTACCGGACGATGCGGCAAGAGAGATTGTGGCAAAAGTAAAATCCGATAAGGTTAAGATTTTAGATACTTCAACTGCACACAGAATAAATGAAGCTTGGGCCTATGGTTTTCCTGAACTTTCAGAAGAGTTTAAAAAGAACATTTGCGAAAAAAATAGAATTGCTGTTCCGGGCTGTCATGCAAGTGGTTTTATATCTTTGGTTTATCCATTGGTTAAAGCAGGAATTTTGCCTGAAGACTACCCGATTGTATGTTATTCTGTAACAGGATACTCAGGCGGTGGAAAGAAAATGATAGCAGAGTATGAGAGTGGGGAAAAGGGCGAAGAGCTTTTCTCACCAAGACAGTATGGACTTACTCAAAACCACAAGCATTTACCTGAAATGAAAGAAATTTGCGGGCTTTCTGATGAGCCGATATTTGCACCGATTGTAGACGACTTTTATAGCGGTATGGTGGTATCAGTTCCACTGTTTTCAAGGCTTTTAAAAGGACATCCTACTGTAAAGGAAATTCACGAAATTTTTGAAAAACATTATAAAGACCAAAAAGTAGTAAAGGTTATGCCGTTTGGCAAAGAGGGATTTTTGGGAAGCAATAACCTTTCAGGAAAAGACGGACTTCAAATAGAAGTAACAGGAAATAATGATAGAATTTTAATAGCATCAAGATTTGATAACCTTGGAAAAGGCTCTTCAGGTGCAGCAATCCAGTGCATGAACTTGGCACTTGGCTTCCCTGAAACTTTAGGACTTGATTTGTAAGGAAGGAAATTACTATGAAGATGATAAATGGCGGCGTATGTGCGGCTAAAGGGTTTACTGCAGCAGGCATTCACGCAGGCATTCGGAAAAATAAAGATAAACTGGACCTTGCGTTAATCGTAAGCTCTACACCTGCAACCACAGCAGGATGCTATACACAAAATCTAGTTAAGGGTGCACCTATCTGGGTTACTAAAAAGAATATAGAAAACGGTATCGCAAGAGCTGTTGTGTGTAACAGCGGAAACGCCAACACATGTAACAGCGATGGCATAGAAGTTGCTGAAAGAATGTGCCGGATTGTTGCTGATAACACAGATGTTAAAGCAGAAGATGTGGTTGTTGCATCAACAGGTGTAATAGGACAGCCTCTTAATACAACTCCAATCGAAAATGCAATGCCGGAGCTTTCAAAGAAGCTTTCAGAAAACGGTGGAAACGATGCAGCAGTTGCAATTATGACAACCGACACCGTTGAAAAGGAAATAGCTTTTGAATTTGAAATTGGCGGAAAAGTCTGTCACATTGGCGGTATTGCAAAAGGCTCAGGAATGATTCATCCAAATATGGCAACAATGCTTGTGTTTATAACATCTGACGCTTCAATTTCAAAGGAAATGCTTCAGAAAGCACTCTCTGCTGATGTTAAAAACACATTCAATATGATAAGTGTTGATGGAGATACTTCAACAAACGATATGGTTATTGTCCTTGCAAACGGTCAGGCTGAAAATAAGATGATAGATGCAGATGGCGAAGATTTCAGTGCATTTTGTGAAGCACTAAATCAGGTAACTCAGGCTCTTTGCAAAAAGATAGCAAAGGACGGCGAAGGTGCAACAAAGTTATTAGAATGTAAGGTGACAGGCGGAAAAACTGACCTTGATGCAAAAACTGTTGCTAAAAGTGTTATTACATCCACATTATTTAAGGCTGCAATGTTTGGTGCAGATGCAAACTGGGGAAGAGTGCTTTGTGCAATAGGTTACTCCGGTGCAAATGTAGATGTTACAAAAATTGATGTGGCTTTTGAATCCCAAAAGGGAAGAATCGAAGTTTGTAAAATGGGAAGCGGAATAGATTTCTCAGAAGAAATCGCAAAGGAAATCCTTTTGGAAGATGAAATAGTAATTGATGTTAACCTAAATGACGGGGATTATAGTGCAACTGCATGGGGATGTGATTTAACATACGATTATGTAAAAATTAACGGTGATTACCGTACTTGATTAGGAGATATAAAATGAAGATAGAAAATAAAGACCGTGCAAAAATTTTGATAGAAGCACTTCCTTATATCCAGAATTACTATGACAAGATTGTTGTGGTAAAATACGGCGGAAATGCTATGATTAATGAGGAACTTAAAAATGCGGTTATGGGTGACATTGTTCTTTTGTCGCTAATCGGAATTAAGGTTGTTTTAATCCACGGCGGTGGTCCTGAAATTACAGGAATGCTTGATAAGGTAGGAAAGAAAACCGAGTTCGTTGACGGGCTTCGTGTTACTGACCGTGAAACTGTTGATATATGCCAGATGGTATTATCCGGAAAAATAAATAAAGGTCTTGTAAACCTTATTCAGAATATGGGCGGAAAGGCAATGGGTCTTTGCGGTTGTGACGGTCACATCATTGAAGCAGAAATGTTAGATGAAAAGCTGGGATTCGTTGGCAAGATTACAAATGTAAATGTTCAGCCGATTTTAGATGTTTTAGAAAAGGGATATATCCCTGTAATTTCAACAGTTGGCTGCGATAACGATGGTAATATTTATAACATAAATGCAGATACTGCGGCTTCAAAAATTGCAGGGATGCTAAAGGCTGAAAGCCTTATTTCAATGACAGATATAAGGGGTCTTCTTCGTGATAAGGATGACGAAGAATCGCTTATACCTGTGGTAAATGTTTCAGAAGCTCCACAGCTTATGAGCGATGGCATAATTTCAGGCGGAATGATTCCAAAGGTAGATTGCTGTATTGAAGCAGTTCGTCAGGGTGTTAATAAGGTATTTATGATTGACGGACGCGTTCCGCACTCAATTTTGCTTGAAGTATTAACTGACGAAGGTATCGGTACAATGTTTATTTAAGAAAGGTAAAGCTATGAATATTAAAGAGCTTGACAAGGCCTATGTGGCAAATACATACGCTCGTTTTGATGCTGTAATAACAAAAGGCAAGGGAAGTACCTTATACGGCGAAAACGATGAAGAATACATTGATTTTGGTAGCGGAATAGGGACAAATGCCTTTGGCGCGGCAGATGATGTCTGGAAAGAAGCGGTAATAGAGCAGCTTAACAAAATTCAGCATACATCAAACCTATATTACACCGAAAATGGTGCAATTTTAGCACAGATGCTTTGCGAAAAGACGGGAATGAAAAAGGTTTTCTTTTCCAATTCCGGTGCAGAAGCAAACGAATGTGCCATAAAAGTTGCAAGAAAATACGGAACGGACCAGAATCCTTGTAAGAATGTTATAATAACCCTTGAAAATAGCTTTCACGGAAGAACAATAACAACGCTTGCTGCAACAGGTCAGGACAAGTTTCACCATAATTTCACACCATTTACCGAGGGATTTTTACATGTTCCTGCAAATGACATAGAAGCACTTGAAAACGCTATAACAGACAATGTTGTGGCTATTATGCTTGAAACGGTGCAGGGCGAAGGCGGAGTTAATGTTTTAGATAAGGAATATCTTGAAGCTATTGAAAAGATAACCACCGAAAAGGATATTCTTTTGATAATTGATGAAGTGCAGACAGGAAACGGCAGGTGCGGAGAGCTTTATTCATATATGGCTTTAGGGTTGACACCTGATATAGTATCAACTGCAAAGGGTCTTGCGGGCGGACTTCCAATGGGAGCTAGTATGCTAGGTGAGAAGGTTGAGAACACATTGTCTTTTGGTGACCATGGCTCAACCTTTGGTGCAAACCCTGTTTGTGCAGCAGCCGCAATCAGCAACATAAAGAGACTTGACGATAAGTTCCTTGGTGAAGTAAAAGAAAAAAGCGAGTACTTAATAGGCGAACTTAAGAAGATAAGCGGAGTTAAATCGGTAAGCGGTATGGGACTTATGCTTGGTATTGAAACCGAAAAACCGGCAGGGGATATTGCAAAAGAAGCACTTAGCAAAGGACTTTTAGTGCTAACCGCAAAAACAAAGGTAAGGCTTTTGCCACCGCTTAACATAACGAAAGGCGAAATTGACCGCGGTCTTAAAATTCTAAAGGAGGTAATAGAGGGATGAAGCATTTACTAAAACTATCAGACCTTACAAGTGAAGAAATTGTTGAGATTCTGAACTTGGCAGACCAGCTTAAATATGAAAAGAAAAATGGAATTGAACATAAGCACTTAGCAGGAAAATCACTAGGAATGATTTTTGAAAAGTCATCAACAAGAACTCGTGTTTCTTTTGAAGTTGGAATGTACGAGCTTGGCGGAAACCCAATGTTCTTAAGCTCAAACGATTTGCAAATTGGAAGAGGAGAACCTGTAGAAGATACTGCAAGAGTTCTTTCAAGATTTGTTGATGGTATTATGATAAGAACATTTGCCCAAAAGGAAGTTGAAGATTTGGCAAAATACGGAAGCATTCCAATTATAAACGGACTAACAGACTATGCTCATCCATGTCAGGTTTTAGCTGACCTTCTGACAATTCGTGAACATAAGGGTAAGCTTGCAGGATTAAAGCTTTGCTTTATCGGTGATGGAAACAATATGGCAAACTCATTGATTGTTGGCTGTATCAAGTGCGGTATGAGTGTAGCTATTGCTTGCCCTAAAACAAATCAACCGGATAGCAAAATTATGGCATGGGCAAAGGAAAATGGCGATTTTGTTTGCACAGACGATATTGAAAAGGCAGTAACAGGAGCTGATGTTGTTTATACAGATGTCTGGGCATCTATGGGACAAGAGGCTGAAGCAGAGGAGAGAAAGAAAATCTTTGCAGGCTTCCAGGTAAACGAACAGTTTATGGCACTTGCAAATGAGGGTGCTATGGTGCTTCACTGCTTACCTGCCCACAGAGGTGAAGAGATTACTGCCGAAACCTTTGAAAAGCATGCAGACGAAATTTTTGACGAAGCAGAAAACAGGCTTCACGCTCAAAAAGCCGTGCTTGTACTATTAATGAAGGACTAATAAAAAAACAGAGTAAATTTACTCTGTTTTTTATATTGTTATTGAACTTATTGATTTGCTTTCCTGAAAAACCTCAAGAAGTTTAGCGTAATCAAGGTCTTGCGGTACATGTACCTTAAGCTGAAGCTCCAGCATGTTATCAGCCGTTCTTGTGCATTTTTTAAGCTTTATAACCGAAATATTATGACTTGCTAAAATTTTGTTTAAATAGTCCATTGACTCTTTGTTATCAGGAATAACAAGTGAAAGTGATTCTTCATTAGGCGTCTGTAATATTTTAAAGTTTTTGTGAAGTATAATCTGCATTGCCAAAATGAGTAGAGAAGTTAAAATACCCATTGAATACATGCCTGCACCTATTGAAAGTCCTATTCCGGATGTTGCCCATATGCCTGCGGCAGTAGTTAAGCCTTTAACGGAGTGTCTGCCATTAAAGTAAATCATACCAGCTCCAAGAAAGCCAACGCCGCTAACCACTTGCGCTGCAATCCTTGAGCCGTCGCCTAAAACCTGCATATCAGAAAAACCATACTTTGAAACCAGCATCATAAGGCAGGAAGCAAGTGAAACAATAATATGAGTTCTGATTCCGGCTCCTTTTCCGCGGTTGGTACGCTCATATCCGATTATACCACCACAAATAGCGGCTAAAATCAACCTGATGAAAAATATTAAGTTTTTCACAAAAAGTTCTGGCATTTTCTGCATCTCCTTTGAATAAAAAAGGAAAAAATCCCTTTTAGCTTTAAAGTTTTCAGTATTTCAACATTATACTAGAAACCTATTTAAAAGTCAAGGAAATTATTTCTAAAATTTATTAAATTATTTTCAAAAAAAGCTTGACATTTATAAAAATAACTGATATAATAACAAAGTGCTCTTGAGAGAGAAGCACATAAAACGCACCTGTGGCGGAATTGGCAGACGCGCTAGACTTAGGATCTAGTGTCCCCGACGTGAAGGTTCAAGTCCTTTCAGGTGCACCAAAAATACAGGTACTGCAGAATGCGGTATCTGTATTTTTTTTGCTTAAAATCAAAAGGACTTGAACCTAAAGTAGGCAGATTGCGTAAATAAAACAGTTCGGTGAACTGTTTTATAGCAATATGGTGTGAAGACGGGTACCGAAAGGCAAAGCCTTTGGGTCGTCGAGCAGAAAAGACGCCAAAGGCGGCTGTGTCCTTTCAGGTGCACCACCCAAAACACTTATAGGATTTCCCTATAAGTGTTTTGTTGTTTCAGGCGGTTATGTATCGTATTTGTAAACAATTATTCCTGTGTGTTTGCAAGTAAATCCTTGTTCACTTTTCTCATTTTCTCAGCCTTAATTTTACGGCTAAGATCTTCACGATACATCTTGTCAATCATCTCTCTGATTACCGATGTCATACCGTATGCTATATCATTTCTTCTTGTCATATTCTCACGCTCCTTCCTCTAAAACCTCATTATCTACTATCATATATTTCTTGAGCAAAGACTCCTTTGCCTTGCTGATGAACGGAGATTTTAATCTCAAGTCAAGATTTAATCCTTCGTCAGTTTCTTCGATGATGATTTTGTCAAACATCAGGTGCAGGTTTGCATTACTGATGTTGTTTTCAGCTATGATATCATCGAGTAACTCTATGGAATGTTTTAGAATAGATTTACTATCCTTGATTGTTTTATCAAGATTTTCTATCTCATAAACTTCCTTTTTGAAGTTCTCAATGTCATTTCGCCTTGTCTCAATCATCTTATCGTACATATCGCTATTTTGTTTATCCTCAATCCTTTCCATAAGGATTTTCTGGATTTCAAGCTCTGTATCCGAAATGCTTTCTTTCAGATTTTCAAGCAAAGATAAGAAGAAAAGGATAGAGGGTTATTTGTTGTGCGATGAAGAATTTAAATTAAGCAAGCTTACATTCAAAATATAAACTGAAATCAATTAAACGAAAACTTGAGACATTAAAGGCTTTTTATGAATACCCACTTATGGCTGTGTTATTCTATGTCTTGAAAAAAAGCATTGAAATCTGATGAAAAGTATGTTATGATATTGAAAAAATAAATTTGCGGAGAGAAAAAATGGGACTATTTTTTAATTATGACAAACCAGGTCCGGGCATTGACAAGAATGCACCGAAGAAAAAGGGAGTGGCCTTGTTCTTTGAACTTTTATGGAGAAATTTTGGTAAGCTATTACTTTCAAATATGTTGTATTTTGTTGTCAGCTTGCCGGTTTTAGCACTTTATGCAGTGATTATTTCAATCTTCCTTGGAAATGTAATTCCGGAAATGGTTGGCTCTGTAGGATTTACACAGCTTGCTGCTATACTGACCGTTTTAATTACAGTTTTATGGGGTACAGGACCTGTTTCTTGCGGATATGCATACATATTAAGAAACATTACAAGAGAAGAGCATACATTTACAGTATCGGATTTCTTTGAAAAAACAAAAGAAAATTTCTGGCACGGACTGGTATTCTTACTCGTTGATATTCTTATGTTGACAGTTTTTTCTGTTTCGCTTTTATTCTATCATGAACTGTCAGAAAAAACGGGTGGTATATATACAATTTTTTACTATCTCACAATTTTCATAACAGGTATGTATACAATTATGCATTTCTATATGTACGAGATGGAAGTGACATTTGAAAACGGAATTCGGAATTTGTACAAAAATGCATTTTTGATGGCTGTTGCGACGATGCCAATGTGTATTGTGATTTTAGCCGTTATATGTGTTTTATCTTTTATGCTTTTAAGAGTTTTCACTCCTGTTGCAGTACTTATTATTGCAGCCTTGTGCTGGATAAGCTTTATGAGATTCATTATAGATTTTTATACGGCAAGAGTAATAAAAAAGATTTTTTTAAAAGAAAATAAAGAAGACAATGAATAAAAAGCAGAAGACCTCCTGAGTCATTAAAGATTCAGGAGGTTTTCTTTTGCTGTAAGGGCTGGTGACAAAAAATGATTGATAATGGCAAGATATGTTTGTATGATTTCTCCATGTGTAGCATTTCCTATACATTTAATTTAATAATAAAACCTTAGCAATACTTTTATATATTCTATGAAAAGCAGGCACAAGATATCTTCTTTCTTGATGGGTAATACATCATTACAGGATACCCCGTGTCGAGTGCCAAATTACATTTTTATGGCTTTTTAAGCCCCTACTTTCTCCTTTGTGTATATAAAATATGTATAATAGGATAAGTATAAAAGAGAGTTTTAAGGTTTTATTATACAACAGGCAGATTGGGTATTGATACAATGCCCAATT
>JAZNWI010000018.1:0-3623 GCA_045593305.1 Clostridia bacterium
AACAGTTGCAAAGCTTTTGGACGAAACAGAGGGCGACGAAAAGACAGGTGTTCAGATTGTACTAAAGGCTTTAGAAGAACCTGTTAGACAGATTGCAAAGAACGCAGGCCTTGAGGGTAGCGTTATCGTTGATAAGGTTAAAGACCAGAAGAAAGGCATTGGCTACAATGCATTAACAGAAGAATATGTTGATATGATCAAGGCAGGTATCGTGGATCCGGTTAAGGTTACACGCTCAGCTCTTCAGAACGCATCTTCTGTTGCCGCAATGGTTCTTACAACAGAAAGTCTTGTTGCTGATAAGCCGGCTCCAAGTGCTCCTGCAGTTCCACCGATGGATCCTTCAATGGGCGGCATGTATTAAGCGGCGAAATGTGAAAAAATGCACAGATCGTTTTACAAAAAATATAAGAAGAAAGCTTTTCAAGTTTTCTTCTTTTTTTGTCAAACTAAAACCGAAATACGCCCTCGACGTACACACGTACGCCGTCGGGCACGGCAAGCTTGCCGTATTTCGTCTTTTCTGCACTATTTTTTCGCATTCCCGACAAGATAGCAATAAATATCCACCCGCGTAGCGGGTGGTTTTTCATTTTCGGGTATAACCCTACTCTTTACTGGCTACGCACAAGTGCGTCTTTTATTGGCCTGCCAGCCATGCAAAGTTTACTTGCTACCCATAAATGGGTCCCTTGGATCAAATATACTCAATTGATCACTTTCTTGATCTTTTTTTAATTGATCTGCTATATAAGTCCGTATTGCTTTTGTGTTTTTTCCTGTTGTATCCACATAATATCCTTTACACCAAAATTCGCGATTTCGGTATGCAAATTTCATATTTCCCCATCTTTGAAATATAATCAATGAACTTTTTCCTTTTAAATAACCCATAAATCCCGAAACACTCATTTTGGGTGGAATACTCACTAATATATGTATATGATCTGGACACACTTCACCTTCTATTATTTCTACACCTTTCCATTGACATAACTGTCTTAATATATCTCTTATTTCTCCTCTTTTTTCTTCATAAAACACTTTTCTTCTGTACTTTGGAGCAAACACTATGTGATACTTGCAATCCCATTTTGTGTGTGCTAAAATATTTGTGTCTATGGCTTCTTTTTTCATAGATAAATCCTCCTCTGTGTTTTTTGACTGGCAGGTCAATCTAATTATAACACATAGGAGGATTTTTGCTCATCGGCAATAGCCTTTATTGAACCACGCGACTATCGCGTGGTTTTCGTTATACAATAAAAGGTATTCTTAATGAATACCTTTTTTTAAATATTTTACCTGAAATTTCTATTTACTTTCCGGCTCTCTTAATGTATAATTAAAAAGACATTGAAAGAGGGTTTTTTTATGAAAAAAAGAATTATTGCATTTACATGTATATTTATGATGCTGACTCAACAAGTCTTTGCGTCTGTTTTAGGAACTGAAATTTCAGGATGGAATCACGACATAGGAAAAGGTGTTAAACTTTATAAAAATGCTTTTATGTCTGAACAAGAGGGGGTAGGGCAGCAGGTAGAGTACTACGCTGAATATACTCCTAATGAAAGCGTGGTTCCTATAATAGTATCAGGAAAAGAGATGTGGGGAACAGATAAAATTTCTGATAGCGAAAGTTATTTGAAAGAAAATGGTATCGTTCCAATGCTGGGAATAAATGCGTCCTATTTCTCTTTAAAAACAGGGCTTCCAATGGGACATGTTATTTCAGACAGAAAGATTATTTCTAAAGATACTGAAAGCTATCAATCTATCGGCTTTATGTCTGATGGCAGTGCTTTTATTGCACCACTATCAATTAAAACAACGCTATATTTTGGCGAAAATGAGGTGGATATTGCTCACATAAATAAATTCAACCAGGAATTTATGGACATAATAAACCTTTACACACCGGAATTTGCTGAAGATAATCACAACGATTTTGCGTCACTAAATATTATTTTAGGAAATATTAATGGTGAACTTAGCATAGGTGAAGAGCTTACGGCGGTAGTGGAAGAGAAGTTTAATTACCAGGGCCCTATTAAGATTCCGGAAGATAAGATGGTGTTAACTATAAATGAGATAGCTAAACCCGAACTTTATGAAGCACTCATGATGTTAGAGATAGGCGATGAAATAACCATTTCATCTAGCGCAGAAGGAAGCGAAAAATGGAAAGATGTTGACTCTGCTTTAGGTAGTGTTGGAGAAACGCTTATAGTAGATGGCGAACTTCAAACCGATTTCCCGTCAGGATCTGCTCCTCGTACTGCAGTGGGCGTTACAGAAGAAGGAAATGTAATTTTCTATGTACTAGATGGTAGGCAGAAACCATATAGCTATGGTGTTAAAATTGAAACTTTGGCAAATCGTATGAAAGAATTAGGGTGTATAGATGCCATAAATCTTGATGGCGGAGGGTCTTCCATTATTTCAGGGGTTTATCCTGGAAGTGAGGCAAGTACTATTTTTAATTCTCCATCAGACGGACGACCTCGCGGCGTTTCAAACTATATATTCCTTAAGAATACTGAGTCTCCGACAGATAAGATAAATAAATTGTATCTATATCCATTTGAAGAACATTATCTATCAGGATGTACCGATAATTTAACAGTAAAAGCAGTAGATTCTGCATATTATCCGGTAGATGTTCCGAGCAAAATTGAATTTTTTGTAGATAAAACAGAAAGTTATATTGACGAAAACGGCGTACTTACTGCAGCTGGAGATGATAAATTCACCGTTAAAGCAGTAGGGGAAAGAGTATCTGGTGAAGCCAGCTACACTGTATATGATACACCTACAAATATTGATGTCTATAATGCTGAAACAGATGAAATTTTATCTGATTTGGTATTAAAAAAGGATGACGAAATAGAAATTTCACTTAAAGCTCAATACAACAACATAGAATTAAAGTCTGTTTTTGAATGCTTTACACTTGCTATTCCTGAAGAAATAGGGTATATAGATAGAAATAAGCTTGTGATAACTGCTGAAACCGGAGAGGGTAAACTTCTGGTTACAGCAGGTGATTATACAAAGGAAATAGATATAAAAGTAGTTCGCGAAAACCCATTCTACGATACAGATTTTCATTGGGCGAAAGACATGATTAAGGGTGTATACGAAAAAGGTATCGTAAATGGTGTGGTGTTAGACGAAAAACTAATGTTCTTGCCTGATAATAACATAACTCGTGAAGAATTTGCAGTTATTGTATGTAATTATTTGAACATTGATATAACCGAATTTAAAGAATATGATTTATCTGTTTTTGCAGACAATGAGCAGATTTCCGAGTGGGCTAAACCTTATGTTGCAGCATGTTTTGATGTAGGAGCTCTTAATGGAAAAGCAGACGGTGAAAATGTGAATTTTGCACCAAAGGATACTCTGACAAGAGCAGAAACAATGACGGTTCTTGGAAGAATTTTAGAAGAAGACGAGGAAGAATACGAAGAATTGGCATTTATAGATACTCAGGATATTCCGGAATGGGCGAAAGAATATGTAATTAAAATGGTTAATAAAGGGTTCGTGTCGGGTTATGAAGACGGAACATTAAAACCACTGGGAAATGTACTTCGTGCAGAAGCTGCAACAAT
>JAZNWI010000019.1:0-2413 GCA_045593305.1 Clostridia bacterium
AGAAGCTTAATGGCATTGCCTGAGAAAATCTTTTCCTCTTCATACGGTGTAAGCTCAAGAGTTTTTATCATCCGTATATCCCAGGCAGGAGCATGCCAGGGTGCATCGGAGCCAAAAATAATTTTATCAACGCCCTTTTTCTCTAAAATACGGTGAGCGGTTATTTTTGGCATTGAGCCATAACCGAAAGCTGTATCAAAATAAACGGGAGCATCGCAAAGATATTTTAAAACATCCTCTCCCATACCGGCAGAGCCCCAATGGGCACAAATCATTGGTGAGTCAATCCATTTTGCTGCTTCACGCAACCTTTCAGGTGTGGCGTGATAGGGTGCAGGGTAACCAAAATCCACACCTGCGTGGAAAACTACAATTAAACCAAGCTCGGATATCTTTTTATAAAGGGGTTTCATTTTAGGTTCATCAACAAAAAACTGCTGATATTCGGGATGAAGCTTAATCCCTTTAAGACCCATTTCCTTTATACGTTCTAATTCTTCCAGAGCATTTTCTGCTTGAGGAAAAACAGAGCCGAAAGGAATAATATCTTCACTTTCGCAGGATTTAATATAATCGTTAACTGCTGTCTGCTGTTTTTCGTTGGTGGCAATTGATAAAACAACGCTTTTATCAACACCATCTTTCCCCATTAACAATTTAAGACTGTTCAATGTACCATTCGTCTGGGGAATAAGTCCACCTGAAACAAAGCTTAATTTTTCTATTGTTTTTTCTGCAATTTTTTCTGGAAATACGTGGGTATGGAAGTCTATAATCATAGTTGCGAGAGCTTCTCTGCCTTTCGTTTTAATCTTTTAATATTATAACCGATTATATGCTTTAACAATTATTTATTCGTTAACAATTTCTTTTCAATTGTCTTTAAAACTTTTTCTTGAGTGTTTCCGGGGTAAGCACATACCAGATCACCAATAAGTGCATCGATTTCATAAAGTAATTCTCTTGCATTTTCATCCTTTCCGGTAATTGCATCATCCAGGTTAATTTCTTTATTATCAACTAAAATCAGTCTTGGATCCTCATAATCAGGGAAAGTAACTTTTGAGAATTCTCTTATTTTCAGTTCAGAAAGTAGTTCTATGTAACATTCTGTCAATTCAGAAAGTATATCTTTTTTTCTTACATTTTGAGACTTTATGCTTTTTGCCGCAAACTTTATAACTTCACCTAGATCATCGTCAGACAATTTTTTCAACGCATCTTCAAAGTCAATAATATCTCCCAAAACAATTCTCCTTTATGGTCAAATCACCCACCCTTTCGGGCAGGTGATTTATAAAATTAAAGATTATAATATTTTTCAAATTCAGCAGGCGTGGGAATCTTTGCCATTTCAGCAAGCTCAGCACGCTTTGATTTGATAAAGTTTTTAATAAGCTCTTCGGGGAATACGCCACCTGCAGTAAGGTAATCGTGGTCTGCTTCAAGAGCATTGAGTGCCTCATCAAGAGTTGTGGGAAGACCCTGAAGCTTTGCCTTTTCCTCTTCAGGAAGATTGAAAAGGTTAAAGTCATAGGGACCCCAACCGTTTGCATGGGGGTCTATTTTATTTTTAACACCATCAAGACCTGCCATAAGAATAGCTGCAAAGCAGAAGTAGGGGTTACAGGTAGCATCGGGATTACGAAGCTCAAAACGACGTTTTTCGGGAGCTTTAGCGTATGCAGGAATACGAATAACTGCACTTCTGTTTGATGTTGCATAACCAACTGTTACAGGTGCTTCAAAGCCGGGAATCAAGCGCTTGAAGGAGTTTGTGCTGGGGTTTGTGAGAGCACAGAGTGATGCAATATGTTTAAGAAGACCACCCATAAAGTAGTGTGCTGTTTCACTAAGATTTGCATAACCGTTATCATCAGAGAAAACAGGCTTACCATCTTTAAGAAGAAGCATATGCACGTGCATACCACTACCTGCTTCACCGTAAATGGGTTTAGGCATAAATGTAGCAGTTTTACCATATTTAAGAGCAGTGTTGCGAATGATATATTTTATCCACATTGTAGCATCTGCCATTTTTGACATTTTGCCAAGCTGAGGTTCAATTTCAAACTGACCTGATGCAGCAACCTCGGGATGATGGTAGTTGATTTCAATACCTGCATCTGCCATATGCATACACATTTCGCTACGACATTCATAAGTAACATCGAAGGGCTTTGCAATGTGATAGTTTTTCTGCTTGGGAACAATAACACCATCACCTGCAACATCACTATTCCAATAAGACTGCTTAGCATCAACGCCTGCACTGATATTATCGGGAGAAACATTCCAACCTACTTGGTCGAAAAGATAGAATTCAAATTCAGGAAGAATGAGCATTGTATCTGCAACGCCACAATCTGCCATATATTTTTCTGCTGCAAGAACTATATTTCTGGGATACTGA
>JAZNWI010000020.1:0-2035 GCA_045593305.1 Clostridia bacterium
ATACCCCTTATCCTTTAGTCTTTTGACTTGTTTAGAAGTTTTTGGCATAGCAAAAAGCATCTTTAACAAATCTCCAAGACCTTGTTTCATAATCTTTGCCGAGTGCTGATTAAATGCAAAGGTTGTAGTTGAAGAAACAAAAGGAATGCCAAGCTTTAATGCAACAGCTTTTCCCCATAGTGCCATGGAATCTGCCACGATACAATCAGGCTTAAGCTCTGCCATCTCCTTGCAAACCTTGTCATCAAGAGCGAGTGTGGTATCTACCAATATCTTTGTAGAGAATGCCAAATCTTTTCCCACACGGGTAGAGTCTTTTGCATTAAGCTTCTGCTCCGTATCATAATCATCACAGGATATAAAGGTTGCACCTGCCGACTCGATTTTTTCACGCATAATGTTATATGAGTAGTACCAAACCTCGTGTCCGCGAGAAACTAATTCCTTAACAACACCCAAGGTGGGGTTAGTGTGTCCGTGCGCAGGAATACAAAACAAAACTATTTTGCTCATATTTTATTCCTCTATTTTAGAAAAACTTGTTTGATAGTATCTTGTTGTTTTGCTTTAGGAAGAATTGCAATTCCGCGGCTGGTGTCACCGAGAACCAAAATCTCATCTCCCGGCTGAAAATCAAACATTTCTCTTGCTTCTTTCGGAATAACAAACTGTCCCTTTTCGCCGATTTTGACCATCCATGCATATTTACCTTCGTGTATATTCATATCTATACCCCCTGTATGATTGGTATGAATAATCATACCACATTTTTATGAAAATGTCAAGTGGATATTATTGACTTGTGTGGCAAATGCGACTTGAAACATTGTAATTTCACGAGATATATGTTATAATTCTACTGAACCTTTAAGTCTTAGTAACTAAGCGGTTGCTGAGGCTTTTTTTATCCTTAACACCAAAAAGCATACAGTATCAAGATTTATATATTGATTTCTGATAAAGTAGTATCATCGGAAGGAGGCAGAGAATGTGAATTGGATTAGTAGCTTGCAAAAAGCGATTGACTATGTTGAGGAACACATAACCGAGAAAATTGATTATGAAAAAGTAGCGAAGGAGGCCTGTTCGTCTGCATTCCATTTTCAAAGGATTTTTGGAATTATGTGCGGTATAACACTTGGAGATTACATCCGTATGAGAAGGCTTACCCTTGCGGCACAGGAAATTATGAATACCGATAAAAAAATAATTGACATTGCTCTTGATTACGGTTATGACAGCCCCGAAAGTTTTACCCGTGCATTTTCTAAATTCCACGGGGTTACTCCTACAGAAGTGCGAAGCGGTGCTACAATCACAGCATTTTCGAGACTTTCCGTAAAACTAATTTTATCAGGAGGTAATCTTATGAATTACAGAATTGAGAAAAAAGATGCATTCAAGGTTGTATGCAAAAGAAAACAAGTAGAAAAACCGGGTAGTGATGTTGCAGCTACAGATATAAGAGAGTTTTGGGCTGAGTGCGGACAAAATGGTTCAATGGCAAAAATAATGAAATATATGCCTCAAAACTCTGCTTTTGGCGGACTTTTAGGAATATGCTTTACAAGCAGTTTAGCTGACAATCATTTTCCATATGGTATAGGCTTTGAATATGAAGGTCAGGAAAATGTTGATTCTGAACTTGATATAATCGAAATCCCTGCTCATACATTTGCAGTTTTTACCTGTAAGGGCAAAATGCCGGAAGCATTCGTTGAAACCTATAAAAAAATCTGTTCAGAGTTTTTCCCTCAGAGCGACAAGTATGAATATGCACACGGAGTAGAATTAGAGGTATATCCTTCGGACAAAATTGATGATCCTGAGTATACTTGTGAAATTTGGATTGCTGTGAATGAGAAATAACAACCAAACATTTATATCATACACAAAGGCGAAGGCGTGACCGCAATCACGCCTTTTTCTAATTTTTATAGCCCTAAAATCAGTTTTCTTGCAAGGATAAATAAGCTATTATCCACCGGCGGAATATCTCTTAAAAGAGGCTCTTTCATATATTCTGCATCGGGAT
>JAZNWI010000021.1:0-9947 GCA_045593305.1 Clostridia bacterium
GGTATTGTTATACAAGATAGCAGGTGCGAAATAAGTGTCATTCCTGCCGCAACAGATGTGTCTTTCCCTAATGCACTTGGAATTACGATTGTGTTTAATCCCAAAGGCATAGCCAAAGAACACAAGATGCAAAGATATGTAACCTGTTCTATTTCAAACAATGTGCTGAACGCCATAAAAGCTATCGGAATAATCAAAAGCCTTATTACTGACACAAGATAAATCCTGACATTTGTAAAAGTTTTCTTAAGCGAAATTGATGATACTATTATTCCGGTTAAAAGCATTGCCACAGGAGACATACAGTTGCCTGAAGTCTCAATAATTGACATTGCCCATTCAGGTATTATTATATTGGAAATACCAATGACCATACCTATCAGCATAGCAACAAACATAGGATTTATAAAAGCCTTAATGCTTTCTCTGAAAGTTTGTTTTTTATTTGAATCCGTAATCAAAAGCTTTGGCACACCCCATAGATAAATCAAAATCAATAGTGGCAAAGTGAAAATCAAGTACTGTAAAAACATATCAGGAAACATACTGCTTACAACCGCATTTCCCATGAATCCAAAGTTTGAAAATGATAAACCATAAGTATAAATATTCTGTATGTATTTATCCTTTGTGATTAACTTCGGGATTAAAACTGCAAATGGTATAATGACGATTGCAACAATAAAACTGGTGGAAAACAGCTCCCACGCGTCAGATATACTTTCTATTGTGAAATTCTTAATAAATGTGCCCATAACCAGCGCCGGTATAAATACTGTATTTTCAAGCTTTGATAATACAGTCGCCGCATTTTCTGGCAAAACACGTAATTTTGCAAGTATGTATCCTATAACAATCAGCCCAAACAAAAATGCTGTTTGGTTTAGAGTTGATACAAATATATCCATTAAATTCTCACCTCGTGAATTTCCTACGTTAAATCAGTCATTTGTTTTATACATTGCAAGTGCAAGTAGCACCGCCAACATTCCTGCTATAGGCTTTCCAACTATTACACTGGTCAGTATTACGCCATCATAATTTCCAGAATTGCGTTTCGTAAATTAACATCCACATTTTTCTCATCAAAATATATCAGCATTTCTTCAATGCTACAACGATTTTTTATTAAACGATACATTCCTGAACGAGCATTATTATCACCCTGAGAGTGGAGCACAAGGTTCATCAGCATTTCCATTTTGTTGTTTTCTAATATTTCAACATTGTCATTAAACTTAATGTTTATGGTTTCTGAAACATTATTAATTATAATGTGTATTTTTCCGTTTTCAAGCTTTACTTCAAATTCTTTTGCACAACCATTTTCTGTTACTTCAAATGAAGTGCATACAGAATATCCGTTAAACTCAATATCATAATTCCTGTTTTCAGAAATTACCGCCAAAGTCCCTTCCGGCTTATTTATGACAAATTCAGGTTTTGATGAGTGCTCCAACTCAAATTTGGTTACAGCGTATGCACCATTTTGATATTCAAGAGACATTCCATCATCTTCATACATTTCAAAAGTATTATCTGCGCCTGCAAAAACTCTGATTTTAACATTTTCAGGATTTGATATATCATTACCATTGTTTTCCGACATTGGAATAATACCGCCGGCTTTTACAAGAACAGGCATATCCTGAAGACTTCTGTACATTTTCAGTTTCTTTCCGCCTGCATATTTCATACCAGTAAAGAAATCAAACCATATACCGTCAGGAATATACATATCAGCGCTTCCCATCATTGTAATACCATCAGAATGACTTGTTATTGGTGAAACCAGCATTTCACTGCCGAAATAATATTCATTTCGGAACTCTTTTTCATATACTTTTTCAGTATTCGGGTGCTTATAGTAAACAGGAGTTACCAAAGGCTCTGCATATTTATATGTTCTGTAATTCATTGTATAAAGATACGGCATCAAGCTATGTCGAAGATTCAAGAACTTTTTCATTGACCTCTCAGCAAACTCACCATAGTTCCAAGGCTCTTTACTCATAAGAGGATTATCTACACTATGCAGACGATTTATTGGTGAGAACACACCAAGCTGAACCCATCTTGTAATGAGTTCATCATCTCTTATTCCTTCTTTGTAGCCACCTATATCATTACTCCACCATGTGTAACCCGAATTTGATGCACATGCATTAAAGTATGGTTGAAAATCAAGACTTTCCCATGTCATATATGTATCGCCGGAAAAACCTGTCGGGTATCTATGTGAACCAAATCCTGCATATCTTGAAAGAAGCATACTTCGCTTTCCGTTTGCAGTCATATCAACTGTGTGGAAATGATTTATAAGCCACATCGGGTCAAGATTATCAAACTTTGTAAATGTACCCTGCTGCCAATCCGGCCACCAAAATGTCACACCGTCATTCTCATACGGGTTATGAAGAATCTCAAAATAGCTTTCAACAAATTTCGGATTACACATATCAAATTCTATGGTACTGCCATCAGTAACCCCCATAGCTTCTGCCATTTCAGGATACATTTTCTCAAACGGTCTTATACCATCTGCAGGGTGAAGATTCAGCGTTACCTCAAGCTTTCTGTCGTGTAAATCTTTTAAAAACTTCTTGTAATCCGGGAATAGCTCTTCATTCCATGTATAGCCTGTCCAGCCTGTACCATATTTCTCATCACACTGTGTCAGATGCCAGTCCATATCTACAACTGCAACAGAGAACGGATAACCCTCTTTTTCAAATTTATCCATTACTGCAATATACTCATCCTGTGTATATTTCCAGTTTCTTGACCACATATTTCCAAGTGCGTATTTAGGCAAAAGAGGTGTTCTTCCCGTTAGTTTATAAAATGCCTTTAATGCACCATAATAATCATTGAAATATGCAAAAAGATATGTATCAATCTCTGCATTTTTCCTTTCCTCAATCCATCCATCTTCGGCAAGTATCAGTGATTTTGAGTCATCAAGTTCTGTGAATCCCGTTCTGTTCATTATGCCGTCATCAAGCTCGGTTTCGCCATTTATATGATCAAGTGTACGAATGGTTCCTCTCAGATTGCATTCCTTTGCGCAGTCACCAAAACGCCAAAAACAATGCATAGCTTGTCTTACTCCATGAAAATGTGCATATAATGTGTGCTTATCAAATGGTTTACCCTTATAATAAAACAATACAAGCTTATCTGTGATTATTTCTATTCGTTCATCTGTTTCTTTAACTTCAAATTTCACCTCTGGGAAATCACGATTTATAACAGTTTGAGTGGCTCTATCTTCAAAAATCCCTTTTTCATTCCACTCTATTCTTATAAGTCCGCTTTCCAAGATGGTAAAACGATATTTTTCACCCTGTATAATTGAACTCTTTTTTGCAATCGGCGTTGTCTCATACTTGTATTTTTCATTAATTCTATTCATAACTAACCACCCTATAATCACAATAATTTAAATGCATTTATCCATTCTCTCTTAATCAATTCATGTCCCATTGCAGTAGGATGAACACCATCGGCAAGCCAATAGTCAGCAGGTGTTTTCTTTTCTGCTTCGTCAAACTTATTCTGCAATTCCACAAACGGTAATCCATTTTCTTCCGCAACTTTTTTTGCCATAGCCGCACGCTTCGGAACCTCATTATAGAACCAATCCCAGTTATCCTTTGTTGCTTCGCCTTTTAGTACAAAAGGTTCTAAAATTATAATTTTAATATTTGGCAAGGCTTCCTTTATTTCTTCAATAAGCATCGAATAAATTTTATAAAACTTTTCATTATCTACACCATTTGGAATATCGCCAAGTTCGTGCCAAACATCGTTAACACCTATTAATAGGCTCATAACATCAGGCTTTAATCCAATAATATCATTTTTTATTCTTGCATAAACATCAACAATTCTGTTTCCGCTTATTCCTCTGTTAAAAAACTCAAAACCGAGAGGATTTTCAAATCCCAATTCTGCTTTCACAAGATGCGGATATCCCACACCCAAATCAATGCTATTCTCTCTTGATCTTCCTGCATTTGTTATTGAATCACCTTGAAATAATATTCTCATTTTCTCTCCTTCTTGAAAACTGCACATTCATACGGTACATACTTTCCAGATATGCTTCTTTCTCCACAATTTGATAATACAAGCTCACCATCAAATTCAATTTTTAAATCTGTCTCATTCTCAAAATTGCAGACTACGACATAGCATTCACTATCCGTATATCTTTTATATACATATATTCCTTTTCTTTCGTCTGTTATATCTTCGTATTTGCCTATTATAAAAGCATCGCTACTCCTACGAAGCTTTAGCAAATCCTGATAATACTTGTAAACAGATTTTTCTGCCTTTAAGTCAGTCTCTACATTTATTTCTTTATATCTGTTATAGACCGGAAGCCATGGTTTGCCACCAAATCCCGCATTTTCAGAATCGTTCCACGCCATTGGTCTTCTTCCTGCATCACGGGTTCCGTAGTTCATATTTTTGAATAATTGTGCATCATCCAAGTTTTTAGGATTCATTTTGTAGTAATTTACAGTCTCTATATCATCATAGTCATCAATGTTTTCAGAATATGGATTTGCTGTTCCTATTTCCTGTCCCTGATATATAAATGGTACGCCCTTTTGTAAATAAGCCATAGTTGCCATCATTGTTGCAGCTTCGTACCTCTTATCTGTGTCATTTGCAAACTTTGATATACTTCTCGGTTGATCATGATTTTCAAAGAAAAGTGTAGCAACAAGATTATTGTCCTGCATAAAATTCTGCCACTTAACAAGCTGATTACGAACATCATCCAAAGTAAACGGAACAGGGTCAAATCTTCCGTCCTCTCCGTAACCCACTACAATGTGGTCAAACTGAAACAGGGTAGACAACTCATTTCTTTCCGCACCAATCAGAAGCTTAATGTTATTTTCTTTTGCACCCCAGCATTCACCAACTGTAAATATGTGGTCTACCTCCGGTCTGCCAAAGAGCATTTTTATAAATTCGTGCAGTCGGGGACCGTTCCCATTCAAGTCATTATCAAAATCTTTTGCAATCTGGTCTAATACATCACATCTGAAGCCATCAACTCCAAGATTCACCCAATAATCTATAACATCAATCATTTCCTGCTGAACCTTTGGGTTTTCCCAATTCAAATCCGGCTGCCCAACTGCATAAGAATGTAAATAATACTGATTTGTTACCTCATCATACTGCCAAGCAGAGCCACCAAAGGTAGATTGCCAATCATTAAGCGGTTCATCTACCCAAAAATAATAGTCACGATACGGATTATCCTTTGACTTTCTCGACTCCCTAAACCATTTATGTTCGGCAGAGGTATGATTTGCAACAAAATCCATAATAAGCTTCATATCTCTTTTATGTATTTCCTTAATCATTCTTTTCCAATCGTCAAGCGTTCCAAACTCGTCCATAATATCACGATAATCGGATATATCGTACCCATTATCCTCATTGGGACTTTTGTAGCATGGAGAAAGCCATATTGCATTAGCTCCCAGGTCCTTTATGTAATCAAGCTTTTCTGTGATACCATTCAAATCCCCTATACCATCATTATTTGAATCCTTAAAACTTCTCGGATAAACTTGATATACTACTAATTCCTGAAATTTATTTTGCTTATCTGTCATTTTAATCACCTGTTATTATCTAAAAAGTAATGGAATAAACAATCCACCCTGTACCGTTCTGTTTCGAAAATCCCCCGGGATTTCCGCATCTATTGTTCCGTACCAATCGGTAAACGGAACTCTGTTTGGTGTAGCATTTATAAAATTCCACATTGTATCAATCACCATATTCATATACTCTTCATCATCAGTAAGGCAAGTTGTCCACATTTGCCAATCACTCTTGGTATAATCCTCACGGCTGTCAAGCGGAATTCCATACTCATTAAATTTTGTTTTATAAAACTCTACTTCTATTTCTGCAACCTTTTTATTGAAGATGTCAAAACCAAAGAATCTATCCCAAACAAGATTATATTTCAAGCTCCAACTGCCTTCTTTGTCAAATGCAAGTCGGTAATGGTCTTTGTCAAATGCCTCTTTTTCCCAAATTTTCGCATATTCTTTTGCTTTATTAAAATATTCGCCTTCGTCATTTCCAAGCATTTTACATATATATCCAAATGCCGCAATCGCCAAAATTCCTTTGATTGACAAATTACAGTTATGAGCAAGATGTCCTGCAAAATCATCAGTGCAAAGCTGATTTTCAGGATTCCATCCGGCTTTTACAAGATAATCTGCCCACTGTTTTAAAATTTCAAAATGTGCCTTAGCATAACTGAAATCACTTTTTACCTTGCACAGAGCTGCAACACACAAAAGCATATTACCACATTCTTCAATAGGCATTTGGTGTGTAAGAATATATTCGGGATCTGTACTTTCACAACCATAAACCTGTCCGTTTGCTTTTGGATACTGTCCTACATCATGCGGAGAAAACTCATATTTCCATCCATAATCATTTTCAGCATAATCAAATATAGGATTAAGCATTCCCTCAACAAGCTCAGGCTTATATATAAGGAACATGGGCATTGATGGATATGTTATGTCAACAGTACCTATGCAACCGTTAGAACCGCATTCTTTTGAAAAATATAATAAATTTCCATCCTTTTGTACCAGCTTATGTCCCGCAATTACCTGTCTGTAAGCAAGACATAAAACATCTGCATATTTTCTGCTTATTTTTTCTCCTGCTGTTCTTAGCTCTGCATCAAATTTATCACATTTTTCATTTATCTCATCATATTCAGATATGGCTTTCTTTACCATTACCTCAAAGCTATCGCCGTTTTCCGTCCAATATCCTTTTAGCTTTTCTCCAAAATATTCAATAGAATAGATGTCATCATAAGCCAGGCAAATAAAGCCATCAGCATTCTTTACTTCTCCGATTTTTTTCATAGAAGAAAGTACAGGAAGACCATCACTCACTCTTCGTATGCCAGATATTCCCTCTCTATCTTTATTCCATCTGAATATTTCCATTCGGTCAAATTCGTCATATATTTTACATTCTGTATCAGGTGCTATCAAGTGCATATATCCCCAATCAATCAATGTATCATCGCCCGGTTTTGCAAGTATATCCTTTTCACCCTTACCGCAAAAAATAGAATACTCTGTTTTTCCTAATTCAACCTCATTGTTATTGTCATCTACACAGCATTCAGCACATATATCGAAATACACCTTTGTGTCGTGAGCTTCGTTATCCTTATATTCAAGCTGATAGCTAATGTAGCTCACAGGTCTTGTCATAAGATATAAATCATCTAATAGCAATGGTGTTCTGAATACTACTTTTAAATTTAATATCTCATTTTGAAATTCATATTCAGTTTTTGTGGCAAACACTTCGCAATTTGTTTGAGGTATAATTTTTATATCCTTAAAGCATCTATATCTGTCAGTTTTAAGGCTTCCCATAAAGCGATACCACTTTCCGTCAATGCTGATGAAACCGCTCATACTGTTTCTTCGTTCAGTCCAGTGTCTGGTTATATCATCATATAGATTATCTGATGTTGACCAAATACTAAAGAACGGATCGACTGCAACCAACGGTGATGCTGAATACCTTAGTTTTTTATCTTTGTTCATTTCAATTCCTCCCATATGTCATAAAATAATATTAAATATCTCCATAAGATTATCTATCTTGTAATCACACATATCTTGGACTCCTGCTTGCTCAATATTTCCTCCTGAAATACCAACGCATGAGAAGCCCGCAAGCTTGATTGATACAACACCTGCTGATGAATCCTCAATGCCTATTACCTTATGTCTTCTTTCAAATGGAATACCAAGACCTACTCTTGCAGTTTCGGCATAAAGCCAGGGGTGCGGCTTTGGTGCAAGCTCGCCGAGTGTTCCTGTCTGTCCTTTACGGAGGGCATAACCTGCTGTTATGATTGAGTCATAAAAATCAACAGGGTCACCCATATCAATCTGTTTAAATGCCGATATGATTTCCGGCATAGCCTTTTCGTAAAGTCCTGATGTTACAAGACCGATTTTTATTCCCTCTTTTTTTACGGTTGTCAAAAATTCTTTAAGGTTTGGTGCAGGTGTAAATGCGTCCTGCTTTCCTCTGCCCTTTAAAATCTCGTTCATTTCATAGTTTACGATTTCAAAGTAATATTTTCTTGCAAGCTCTAAGCTTGCTCCTTTTGCATACTTATCAATCATATACTGAAGATGCTCGGACACGCTGTGTCCCGAAATAAATGGCTCATCCTCTGCTTCCTTTTTAAAGTTTGAATTTCCAAGTAATCTTGCAGTAGTCTGCTCAATTACCCACATCCAAAAGCTCTCACTATGCACCGATGTTCCGTCCAAATCCATAAGGATTGCTTCTGCTTTCGGCTCAAAATGTGTTTCGTGCATTGGATAAATTGCAGGATATCCCATACCGCTTTTTACATAGCAGAGAGTTTTATCATCAAATTCTACGATATCAATTTTTTTATCATCAGGAGTTAAGATTCTCTTAACTCCCGTCTTGCCCATTTCAAAGAAATCGTTTTTTTGTATTTCAATCATCTGAATCACCTATTAAAAACTGTTTGCCCAACGCACAGCATTTTCTACCCAATCCGAAAGTCCGTGCATTATATGTTCTGTTTCTCCATACCATGTAATTTTATTACCAAGAGCAAACGCATGCTCCCCTCTTGGATAAATATGCATTTCAAATGGTATATTAACTTTGCTGTATGCATCTGCTAACAGCAGGGCATTTTCTACAGGGACACATGTATCATTTGCTGCATGCACTATATATGCAGGACTTGACTCAGTAGATACACATAACTCAACACTTGCTGCTTTTAACTGTTCTTCTGACGGATTATCTGTCCCAAAAAGATTTTGAAAGCTTCCTTTATGTGAATACTCGCTCACTCCTGAAATAACAGGATATATAAGCATAATACCTTTTGGTTTATTATAGCTATATGGCATATCTACCTCATCATATATATCTTTCTTATTCCACATTGTACCAAGAGTGGCTGTAAGATGTCCTCCTGCCGAAAATCCAACCGCAAATATTTCATCCTTATCTATACCATATTCATCTGCATTATCTTTAATATGTTTTATTGCTTTTGATGCTTGTATCAGTTGGGTAGGAAATATTTTTTCTCCTCCAACAGAATAATTAAGAACAAATGCATTATATCCATAGGGCATAAACGCTTGAGCTATTGGTTCCCCTTCATTTATAACAGATACAAATCCATAACCCCCTCCCGGAATTATGAGTATAGCTTTTCTCGTACATTTCTCTGTTTTAGCCGCTATATAAGCATCAATGTAGGAATGCTCATCTAATGTTATTTTTTTATACTGCATTACAGTACCTCCACCGTATAAATTTTACCTTTACCAACTTTTACTGCAATAGTGTTATCCTTAACTTCAAGGTCTTCTCTAACCTGTCCGTCCAAGCGAATACTTTTTGCCGTTTTTGCATCAAAGCCAAGGCTGATTTTACCCTTGATTTCCGCATCTGTTGGGTTGTAAAGTCTGATTAAAACTGTGTCGTCATCTGACTTTGTAACTGAGCTAAGAATCAGGTTATCACCTTCGATAGAAACAAAGCTATTTTCTGTGTCAAAAATCCCCTCTTGCTTACCGAACTGGCAAACCTTTAGCGGTGCATTGAAGGCTAAGGCTTCGTCATAAAGCTTGGCATCTTCCCACTTATCTGTATGTGGCATAAACGCATAGCGGTATGTAAATTCTCTTAAAGATTGTGAACTTTCATCACCTGGGTATTCCATCCATAGTCTGTTGTCACAGGCGATACGAAGTCTTGTACCACGTACCAAGCCCATTGCGATTGTCTGGTCGTCACAGTCCTCTAAGATTTCGTAGTCCTTAGTTGCATCTGTTAAAACA
>JAZNWI010000022.1:0-2740 GCA_045593305.1 Clostridia bacterium
AGCCTGTGCTTCAGCGTCCTGCTTTGACATCTTTTTAAGCTTCATAGGTGCAATACACATATTCTTTAAAACTGTCATGTGCGGGAACAGGTTAAACTGCTGGAAAACCATACCCATCTTCTGTCTGTGAAGATTTATATCGTTTTTAGGGTCAGCAATGTTTACACCCTCTAAGAAAATTTCACCTTCTGTTGGTATTTCCAAAAGGTTCAAAGAACGAAGAAATGTTGATTTACCGCATCCCGATGGTCCTATAATAACAATAACTTCACCCTTTTTAACTTCAAGATCAACGCCGTCTAAAGCCTTGATTTTGCCGTCAAAGTAATGTTTTTTCAGTCCGGAAACTTTAATAATATTATCGCTCATTGTTTCTAAGTCTCCTTTCCAAAATATTCACAAGCTTTGTAAACACGATTACCATTACAAGATAAATAAGTGCAACTGCAATAAGTGGCAGGAACGGAGAATATGTAGCTGCTCTTATGATATTACCACCCATTGTAAGGTCACGGATTGTTACATAACCTGCAACTGATGTTTCCTTTAGTAGCACAATAAACTCGTTGGCCAGGGCCGGAAGAACATTCTTAAAAGCCTGTGGGATTATGATATACCACATTGTAGCCTTGTAGTCAAAACCAAGGCTTCGTCCTGCTTCAAACTGTCCCGGGTCAATGGACATTATGCCTGAACGGATAATCTCGGCAACATACGCACCTGAGTTGATACCGAAAGAAAGCACCGCAACCATAAGGCTGTTTCGCGATGATGCAAATATGATATAGTACATCACCATAAGCTGTACTACAACCGGTGTTCCACGGATAACTGTAAGGTAAATCTCACAAATTTTGTTAGCCAGCCACAAAAGGAACTTTTTAAATCCCTTTCGCATTTCAGCATAGGTTTTGTCATAGCTTGATCTTACAATCGCAATTACAATACCTAAAATAACACCGATAATTAGTGCTAAAAATGTTATGATTATAGTATTGGAAAGACCTGTTGTTATGAACTTCCATCTGTTTTCTTGAACAAAGTTCAGTATGAAATCCGCTTTCATATCTGCCGCCCAAGCGCAGATACTATTCCAGATACCAACCATTATATCACCTCTTAAGTCAAAATATTAGGGGCGGAACAAGAAATCCGCCCCTTAAAGTTAAGTTTGTTATAAATTATTTGTTGTTTGCTTCAACATACGCTTTAGCAGGTTCATTGTCGATAATTACACAGTCAACCTTGCCTGTGATAAGAGCCTGAACTGCTTCGTTACCTGATGCATACTTCATAACGCGTTCTGCACCAAAGTCACCTTCTGCATAGATATCGCCTGTTGTACCCTTCTGAGTACCGATTAGGTATGATGCACCGTCTGCAAACAAATCGTCAACAGTTGTGATTTCGCTTCCTACAGGAACGATAACTGACTGGATACCTGTTGCGTATGAGCTTGAGAAGTTAATGTTCTGAAGTCTTTCTTCTGTAACTGTCATACCAGCCATACCCATATCTGACTTACCTGTCTGAACAGCTGTGATGATTGAATCAAATTCCATATCGTCAATAACAAGCTTCATGTCAAGCTTATCAGCGATAGCTGCTGCCATTTCAGCATCGATACCAACAACCTTTTCATTTTCATAATATTCGTATGGAGGGAACTGAGCATTTGTAGCCATGTGAAGTTCTTCCTTACCCTCAGCATCCTGCTGGAATACAAGGTCATTTGCAACGCCTGATATGTACTTATCAACGATTGCTTTCTTTGTTCCGTCATTTTCAAGTTCAACTAACGCTGCATTGATTTTGTCAAGAAGGTCTGTGTTTTCTTTTGCAACGCAGATAGCATATTCTTCAACAGCATATTCTGTGTCCAAAATCTGAAGTTCTACTTTCTTAGCTCCGCAACCAGCGATTACGCCAAGTGCAAGAACTGCAACTAGTGTTAGTGATAAAATTTTAATTAGATTCTTTTTCATAAAAAAATTCCTCCCTTACCATAATAGGTAATTTATAATACATACATTATAGCAAACAATCTATAATTATGCAAGCATTTTTATTAAGTTTTGCCAATTATTTTACTTTTGTGCATAAATATGCATTTATACATTATTTTCCTACGCAGAAGTTATGGAATATTTCACTTACAATTGACTCGGAAACAGTGTCTCCTGTAATCTCGCCCAAAATGTCAATAGCTGCATATATGTCAAGTGCCGCCAGATCCTGTGGCATGCCATTTTCCACGCTGTCTACGGCTCTTGCCAAAGTTTCTTTCACTCTTGTGAGAGAAGAAATGTGTCGCAGATTTGTAACCACAATTCCGCCTGATTCAAGCTCGCCAAGGTTATAAAGGCTTCTGATTTCATTTGACAACTTATCGATACCATCGCCTGTTTTTACAGAGATTTCAATGGCATCTTCCACATCTACTGCCTTTATATCACTCTTATTTGCAACAATTATGCGCTTTTTATCTTTAGTGATTTCCAAAAGCTCATTGTCTTCGTCTTCTAAACCACGGCTTAAGTCAAGCATCAATATAACAAGCTCCGCCTCTTCAATTGCTTTTTTTGACCGCTCCACACCGATTTTTTCAACAACATCTTCGGTCTCGTGAATTCCTGCAGTATCCAACAGCACCAAAGGAACACCGTCAAAGTTTACGAACTCTTCAATTACATCACGGGTAGTTCCTGCAATATCTGTAACAATTGCTCTGTCGGTTTTT
>JAZNWI010000023.1:0-1533 GCA_045593305.1 Clostridia bacterium
AATACAAGCGTGATGCTTGCTTGGCACAAGCTCTCGCTTTTTTTATTTCCTATCACCAACGTCAATCTACTACTGATGCCTCTGTTATGGTTGTTTGCCAAAAAGAGTTTCGACGACTCCTTTAAATTAAAGCCCATACATATTCTCCATCTGTTGCCGATGTTGATATGCTTAGGATTAGGTCTCTCCATGACACCTGAAGAACGTTTAGCTTCAATACAATACGAGATGACAGGCGACACCACTTTCATAAACGATGTCAATTCTATTTTTGTATTCTTACAAATGGTCATTTATTTCGCCGTCATTTTCCGTTTTCTGCATCGTACCAAGAAAGCCATCGGCGACACTTTCTCCGATGCCGAATGGATACAGAAAAGTTGGATTCCAGTATTTGAATATCTCTTCGCGGCATTATTCGTTATTGTGATGGTTTGCTTCTTCATCTGGCCTGTCACAGGAACATGGCTTATCCAGATATTGAATGTCATTGCTATGTTTTATTTGGTATATAATCTCATCGCTCACCCTGCGATGCCGATAAAAGAAATTCCGACGGGTATTACCACTAATGATATAACAGAAACAACCAACACAGAAACTCCATCAACACAGGTTATAGACGAGCAGCAGATGAAAGAAATCTGCGAGAATGCTTCTCATTATATGGAAGAGTCTAAAGCTTATTTACGTCCTGATATTTCGTTAGCTATATTTGCAAAAGAGATTAACATCTCTCAACGTAAGCTCTCGCAAGCCATTAATGGTTATTTGCAATGTAATTTTTTTGAATTCGTCAACAGGATGCGTATAGAGGAAGCAAAGCATCTTATGCAAAAATTAGACACCTCCAACTTAAATATCGACAGCATCTATGCCGATTGCGGATTCCGCTCTCGATCCTCTTTTTATATGGTTTTTAAAAAAATGACAGGAAAAACCCCACTTTCTTGGTTAGAAAACAGATAAATCAGTCCAAACATCCGATTCTTGTACTGATTTAAGCCTAAAATATTTTTATCAGACTTCGTCTTTTCATACTTTTGCATTACATAAAAAGTAAGGCAACGGAAAAAGAGTTGAAAAAAACTTTCTTTTTTATTAACAAATTTTTTTATATTTGCATAATAATAAGAAATTGTGAGCTTCATTCTCTGAAAGCGAATCTGGTAAATTTACAGGACGAGAATAAGCAGACTCTTCACGCAGATAGTTGTATATCCGTCTTACCCAAAGAAGGATCGTATATGCCTGACGCGTGGCCGTTGCTTGTTTTTAGTCCGAGGGTTTTACCAGAACCTGCTTTCATAAAGGACAAGTTGATGACCACGCTTTTTTATACGATGAATTAACTAACTTAATGTACAACTAAACTAAATTAACTATGAAAAGAAAATTAATGCTAATTGCAGCTGTCTTGCTTCTCGGACTAACTAATGTGAAAGCTCAAGACGTATTTAACAAAGGTGCTATCGCTGTAAACGCTAACATCGGATTAAGTAATTACAGCTATGGCTATGGACTACTCAACTC
>JAZNWI010000024.1:0-3263 GCA_045593305.1 Clostridia bacterium
ATAGTCTAATGAAAAACTTGTTTCTACGAATTCGTGGATACTCTTTTCACTCTTTCCGAACAGTCTTTCTTTCAGACTCGGTTTTTTGTTCTTTGCGTCTTCCATTTCACGAAGCTTTGCAGCCATTTCGCTATGGTCTATGACATCAATTAGGTTTCCGTTCTGGAATACAAACTCTTTAAGCACTTTATACGCATGCGCTCTCTGGTATCCCATATGTACATAGTAGTCATGAATGAATTCATCACCTACTAAAATTTTGCCGTGATACTCCACCTTCATATTTAGGTCGTTGTATACTCTGTGGCCCATATACTCTACAGGATTTCCTTCTGCATCAACTTCAAATGTCTTTCCGTTCAGTTCTGGATACTCGTCATCCTGACTATGAATATAAAGTTTATCAAGAAAAATGCCATCCTCAGATATCTTATATTTGCACCAAAATCCGTTCCAACATGCAGATGTGGTACTTTCCGGTTTAAATCCATGGAATCTTGGATCAAATCTTAATGGATTACTCATAGCAACTATTGAATAGTCGCCGCCTTTGTAAGAATAACTATCTCCTATTTGTGCAGTCATTTTTCTTTCCTCCCGGGCAAATTATTTTTATATTAATTCTGATATGTCAATGTCCATTGTGTCAGTTCCGTCTTCAATTGTAAGTTTTTCTCCCACCAGAGTTAAAACTATTTCTTCGTCATTAAACTCTGTATCTTCAGGAAGCTTGATGTTATCATCCGCTTCTGTCATTTCCATATGATCAAGGTACATACAGTCCACATAGTATGTAGGTGCGGCTCCATAACACATTACATGATATAGGGTAACAATTCTGTCACCTGCCATCAAAGTTCTAACCGCAAACGAACCATCGTGGTAATGTATAATTTCATCATTTGCAGTGTCTACTACTGCTACGATTCCGCCTTGGCCTTCTGCAGTAGTAAGGATTACTGACATTAGCCCATCAACATAGTTTGCACTAATTCCTTCAACATCATCTAATGTTGCATAATCCCAAATATCACTTAACCTTTCCCAATCAAACGAATATGTCAATTCGTCATCTTCATATAGGTTAATTAAGCTATCTTTTAATTCTAATCTTTCCATAGCAAGACTCCTTAATCCTTTGTTCTTAAATACTTACCAACTAAGCATCCGTATTCAAGATATTTCGCTGTTACACACATTTTGCATCGTCTGCACTTTTCATCGCTTATATGGTATCGATCGCCGATTATAGATATTGCACCAAACCTACAGAGTGATTCACACTTTAAGCACTTACGGCAAACATTATACTTCTTTATCTGATATCCTATCATTCTCTGCAGTTCATCATGCTTTGCAACATTCATCGTTTTAATCTTAACCGCATATTCGTATCCTTCCTGTTTGAAAGGCTGAATTGATATGATAGGTGCTGATGTTTTGAGATCCATTACAAGAACTTCGTTGATAAGTTTTCTACCAAGTTCCTTTGACACCTTGCCGAATGGAATAAACAGTTCATAGAAGCTGTCTTCTAACGGTCTGACAAGTTGATAAATCTTTGCATTGTCTTCTGCAGTACAGTTTGAAAACTTGACTTTTACATCCTTTGCGGATTCAATACCATTACCGCCTTGTCTTGCCTTCCATTTCCCTGTGTCTATATACACTTCAGGATCAGGCTTTCCTATTCTCTTAGCAAAGCCTATCAGGAAGTCGTGCCATTTCTTTGACTGCTCCGGCATATAGATTTTGGATAAGAACTGCGCACGATTATTGTTGTTCGGGCAACACCAACATCCAACTCTGTCATAGCCAAGTCTGTACGCATCGTTGAAGTCAACATCTTCCGCAAGAAGATAGAGCCATATATCAATATCCTTCCAATCAATAATCGGCGATGCTACCGTCTGCTTCTGAATTTTAACTGCTTCCGGATTATCTTCAACTCGATTGTACTTACTTCTGCTTACAGATTCACTCTTTCTTATTCCATAGAAAGTCAAAATGTATTTATCTCTGTATAAGCTATTAAGCACTCTTGTAATCGGCCCTGTTTTAAACATCGAACAACACCATCTCATCATTCGTGCCGGAGGTCCAATATCTTCACACACATTGTAGAAGTCCTGTTCCCTGTTTTTTGCAATCTTAAATATCGCCTTTGGATTATCTTCACGATATCTTTTTGCGTATTCAATAGTCATCGGGAACTCAAGTGTTGTATCTCCGAATATATGAACAAGGCTCGGATCCGACAATGCTTTAATTGCAAGGTCGGCTGTTACAGTAGAATCCTTACCGCCGGAGAATGAAAGCACAATGCTTTCTCTTGGGAACTTCGCTGCCTGTTCCTGAATAAATGTGTGTGCTTCGTTTATGTTGTACTCTAATCTGAGTTTGTTTGCTTTAACAAATCTGTCAATGTATTTATCGAATTCTATATAGTCGTTTTGTTCTGCCAACTCATCAAGCTGCTGTCTGATTTTATCAGCATCTTTTTTCTCATGAGCTGCCATCGAAAATACTTTTGCTTTACCGTTTATGTAGTATCGGTTATTATTTGCCCAAACAGAGCAATCTTTGTATTGGAATGGTTTCGCTGTGAGGATTTCATATAATAATCTTTCTTCCGGAAACACAGGTCTTAAATCAGCACACAAATAATTTGTTGCTTTACCGCAAAGCGGACAGGTTCCTTTGTTTCTGTCAGTTGCTTTATGAATCAGCGGAACATTACAATCATCACACCAATACACCATTGTGGGTATATCCATTTCTGTGGCTTCACCACAGATCTCGCATATTTCACTGAATGATTCTTTTTCACAATGTTTACACCACAAAAATAACACCCCCTATTGTCCTATTATAATCATTATATCATATTTACTGTCCGTTAAAACTCACAGTGCGGACTGCTCGAACATCAAAAAGTTATCAAGCTCTTCATCGTAAATATTCAATGATTTGAAAATAGGTGCAGTATTTTCGTTCTTCAAAAATAAAAGGGCCAAAGCAACAAAAGTTATCCATGACATCTCCTTCTTTTTTGTTTCGATGCATGCTAACATGTTCCTTGAAAGCCCAATTCGATTTGCTAACTCTTCCTGACTCACACCAAGTTTTGCTCTGAAAACAGGCAGATTTTCAGCCAGAGCTTCGCAGTACATTTTTTTGCTTTTTTCATCTAAAGTCATGCTCATTGTTTTACACCTTCTCATGAAATTAAAAATACTTTTATATTATAACACTTTTCGACT
>JAZNWI010000025.1:0-3359 GCA_045593305.1 Clostridia bacterium
AAAAGGCGTTGAGGGAGAGGGCTTTTTGCAAAGGAATTCTTAAGAGAGTTGACGGTTGGTGCGAGTCAATGAGTTTCGCAAATAGTTTGTAGCTCCGGAGCCGGAAGGAAGAAAACAGATTACTGTGAGTAGAACCTTCCCGCGCAGGCTGCGTTAGTGCATAGGACTTGATAGAGTCTAAAGAGGTGCTAAAAAAGCACAATTTGAGTGGTACCGCGGGTTATAATTCTTTGAGTTATTGCTCGTCTCAAAGGTTTTTAGTATCTTTGGGGCGAGCTTTTAGTTTGTCCCGTAACGGAGGAGAAGTTATGGAAAATCAAATGACAGGACTTGATTTAAAAATTAAAGAAGTTGCAACGCGAATAAAGGAACTTAGAGAAATTGAGGGTATGTCTGTGACAACTATGTCAAAGCTTACCGGTGTTTCTGAAGAAGAGTATTTAGCGTGTGAAAACGGTCAACACGATTTGAGCTTTGCTTTTATCTATCGTTGTGCTTTGGCGTTTAAGGTAGATGTTACTGATATTATTGAGGGTATAAGCCCTACACTAAAATCATATACAGTAACAAGAAAGAGTGAAGGTCAGAAAATCGAACAGGCCCATGGTATGACCTACTATAGCTTGGCATCAGGCTTTAAGAAGCGTGTGTCACAGCCTCTTTATGTTGATTGTATTTATGATAAGGAACGCGAGGAAAGAGATATTGAACTTACAACTCACGAAGGTCAGGAGTGCGATATCGTAATCAGCGGAACACTTAAGATACAAATCGGTAGCCATCAGGAAATCCTTCACGCAGGTGACTCGATTTACTACGATTCATCAACTCCGCATGGAATGATTGCGGTAGGCGGAGAAGACTGTAAGTTCTACGCTATTGTTCTTTCAGGTAATGGTGAAGTTGAAGAAAAAGAATACATTGATGTTGCTAAAAAGGTTAATAAAGTACATCAGCCATACAGACGCATTTACCACAACTTCATTCATCCGAAAGAAGATGAACGCGGTGCACTATTGTCGCTGACATTTGAAAATGAAGATAAATTCAATTTTGCTTATGACATTGTTGATGCACTGGCTGAAAAGCGTCCTGAAAAGCTTGCGATGCTTCATCTTGATGTTAATAAGACAGTTAGAAGATTTACTTTTGACGATATAAGAAGAGAATCAAACAAGGTTGCAAACTACTTTACATCTCTTGGAATCAAAAAGGGTGACAGAGTAATGCTTGTTTTAAAGCGTCATTACCAGTTCTGGTTCTCAATTTTAGCACTTCACAAAATTGGTGCAATTGCGATTCCTGCAACAAACCAGCTTTTAGAGCATGATTTCACATATCGCTTTAATGCAGCAGGAGTAAGCGCAATAGTTGCAACAAAGGATGACGGTGTTCCTGACAACATAGACCTTGCTCACAAGGATTCACCAACACTTACTACAAAGATTATTGTTGGTGCTGATCGTGACGGCTGGCACAGCTTTGACAGCGAATATGAAAAGTTCAGTGATAAGTTTGACAGAACAGAAGAAACTCCGTGTGGAAATGACTTGATGCTTATGTTCTTTACATCAGGAACAACAGGCTATCCAAAGATTGCCGCACATAGTTATAAATATCCTTTAGGACACTTTGTTACTGCAAACTACTGGCACTGTGTAAATCCTGAGGGACTTCACTTCACAATTTCCGATACTGGCTGGGCAAAATCCTCATGGGGTAAGCTTTACGGTCAGTGGATGTGCGAAGCGGCAACATTTGTTTATGACTTTGACCGCTTTAACGCAGCAGACATTCTGCCGCTATTTAAGGAACATAATATTACAACTTTCTGTGCACCGCCAACAATGTACAGAATGCTTATAAAAGAAGATATTTCAAAGTACGATTTATCATCAATCGAGCATGCAACAACAGCCGGTGAAGCATTAAACCCTGAAGTATTTAATCAGTTTAAGAAACAAACCGGACTTGAAATTATAGAAGGCTTCGGCCAAAGCGAAACAACACTTCTTATCGGTAACCTGTTTGGCGGAAAGCACAAAATCGGTTCAATGGGTAAGCCTGTTCCGGGTTATGATGTTGACCTTGTTGATCCTGACGGAAACAGCGTTGGAATCGGTAAGAGCGGTGAAATTGTTATAAGAACTTCTGAGAGAGTTCCTTGCGGACTATTCCGTGAATATTATCTTGACGAGGAAAAGACAGTGGAAGCATGGCACGATGGCTTATATCATACGGGCGATGTTGCTACACGGGACGAAGACGGATTCCTATGGTATGTTGGTAGAATCGACGATGTTATTAAGTCATCAGGATACCGAATCGGACCGTTTGAAATTGAAAATGTTATCATGGAACTTCCTTATGTTTTGGAATGTGGCGTTTCTGCAGCACCTGATGAAGTAAGAGGTCAGGTTGTTAAGGCAAGTATTGTTTTAACAAAGGGAACTACAGCCAGCGAAGAGCTTAAGAAAGAAATCCAGAATTATGTTAAGGAACATACTGCACCTTATAAGTACCCAAGAATTGTTGTGTTCCGTGACGAACTTCCAAAAACAACAAGTGGAAAGATTATAAGAGCGAAACTTTAAGGAGAAATAATGAAGAGAATAACCTTATTTGCAGGGCATTATGGTAGCGGAAAGACATGCATTGCAGTAAGCTATGCCAAGCTTGTTAAAAAAAGCGGGTTTGATACTGCCATAGTTGACCTTGACATTGTAAATCCATATTTTCGCACAAAGGATAGTGAAAAAGAGCTTAAAGAGGCAGAAATTGATATTATTGCATCAGAGTATGCAAATACCAATCTTGACGCTCCGGCTCTTCCAAAAGAGATATATTCTGTAATAAGCGACAAAAACCTGCATCTTGTAATTGATGTGGGTGGTGACGACAGAGGTGCTGTTGCACTTGGCAGATATGCAGATGATATTAAATCCGAAAATGACTACGAAATGCTTTTTGTTGCAAACTGCTATCGTCCTTTAACCAGAATCGCAGAAGATGCACTTGAGGTTATGAGGGAAATAGAAGTGGCATCAAAACTTAAGTTTACCGGTATTGTTAATAATTCAAATATCGGAAAACTAACCACCGGCGAAGATGTTAGAAATTCTACGGAATTTATTAACAAACTGGCAGAAATATCCGGTCTTCCGGTTGTTATGACAACTGCTACAGGAACAGTTTTTGAAGAAATCAAAAACGACATACCAAATGCATTTTGTATAGATTTGCAGGATAAATACTATGAAATCAATTAAAGGAGAGATATAAAATGGCAAAACTAACATTTAAAACAGACCTTTGCAAAGGCTGCGGACTATGTATTGATGCATGCCCGAAAAATTTGC
>JAZNWI010000026.1:0-5099 GCA_045593305.1 Clostridia bacterium
GCTTCGGTTTTCCCCGATGATGTGGAATGGAAAACCGCCGATATTACCTCTCCGTTATATGTTATTATTTCCCCTTGTGTTTCTTCAACTGCTTGTGCAATTTTTGCCCAGTTTTTATCACTATCTGCTCCCCAGAGTTCACGCCTTTTACTTTCCGAAATCCATGCCTTACAATGAGTTGAGTCAGTGCATATTTCCGCTCCTTTATGTTCCGCCGGTGTTCCTGAAATTCTATATGCATTTCTGCGTGATTCTAAATAACTCCTTGCTGCAACCGCTTGTGCTTTTAAAGCTTCAAGTTCAAAATCTGCCGGCATTTCCGCCGAAACAACCTCCTTTAAGTATTGGCTCTTGCTCATTTCCGCCACTCTGTCTTCATCCTTTATATAGACGCTCAGAGTTTCTTCGCTCTCAGGTGTCGGTTTTTGGTATTTTCCATTTTTTATATATGTAATGAGCGGAATCAATATCGTTATCAAAACCACCGCCACAACTACTACGATTATTTTCTTCATAAAAAAATCACCCTGTTATCTATATGATATAAGGGTGATTTATATTCTATATTCTCTTTGCAAGTTTCTCCACATTTTCTTGCCTGAACTCTTGGAATCTGTCTTCTTCAATAGCCTTTCTTATTCTTGCCATAAGCTCATTGTAAAAATACAAATTATGCATAACCGCAAGACGCATTCCAAGGATTTCCTTGGCTTTGAAAAGATGACGGATGTATGCTCTTGAATAATTACGGCATACAGGGCAATCACATTCTTCGTCAATAGGGCGCATATCCCTTTCATAGCACTGGTTCATCATATTCATTGTGCCATGACGGGTGAAAATGAAACCGTGGCGAGCATTTCGTGACGGCATTACACAGTCGAAAAAGTCAATTCCGCGTGCTACACCCTCAATAATATTTGACGGTGTTCCAACGCCCATTAAATATCTTGGCTTATCCTCCGGTGCATGCGGAAGTGTTACATCCAAAATGTGATACATTTCTTCATGGCTTTCCCCAACCGCAAGTCCGCCAATAGCATATCCCGGAAGGTCCAGCTTGGCAATTTCCTTCATGTGCCAGATTCGAAGCTCGTCTATAATTCCGCCCTGATTTATACCAAAAAGCATCTGGTCTTTGTTAATTGTGGTGTCAAGGCTATTAAGTCTTGCCATCTCCTGCTTGCAACGCTCAAGCCAGCGAAGAGTTCTTTCGCAGGATTTTTTTACATAATCGTAAGGTGCCGGATTTTCCACGCATTCATCAAATGCCATAGCTATGGTTGATGCGAGATTTGACTGAATCTGCATGCTTTCCTCAGGTCCCATAAATATTCGTTTTCCGTCTATATGGGAGTTAAAAGTAACTCCCTCTTCAGTTATCTTGCGAAGTTTTGCAAGGGAGAACACCTGAAATCCACCGCTGTCGGTAAGAATTGGGCCGTCCCATTTCATAAATTTATGAAGTCCGCCAAGGTCATGAATAACCTTGTCTCCCGGTCTTAAGTGCAAGTGATAGGTGTTTGAAAGCTCAACCTGGCATCCGATTTCCTTTAAATCCTCTGCCGAAAGTCCGCCTTTTATAGCGGCAAGTGTTCCAACATTCTGAAAAACAGGTGTCTGTACAGTGCCGTGAACTGTGGCGAACTCTCCTCGTCTTGCAAGACCATTTGTGTGTAAAACCTTAAACATATTTTTCTCCTAATGAATAAACATTGCATCGCCGAAGCTGAAGAAACGGTACTTTTCCTGTACTGCTTCATTATAAGCCGCAAGGACATTTTCTCTTCCTGCAAGGGCTGAAACAAGCATTATAAGTGTAGATTCCGGAAGATGGAAATTCGTAATCAACGCGTCAATCACATTAAAATCCTTTCCGGGATATATGAAAATATCTGTCCAGCCGGTTTGTTCTGCAAGCGGAAGTCCCGATAGTCCTGCCGTCTCAAGTGTTCTTGTGGCAGTTGTTCCAACGGAAATTACCCGTCCGCCATTTTTCTTGGTTTCATTAACCAAATCTGCCGTTTCCTGTGGCAGAATATAAAACTCTGAATGCATTTTGTGTTCCAGAATATCATCAGCTTTTACAGGGCGGAATGTACCAAGTCCCACATGAAGTGTTACATATCCTATTTTTACGCCCTTTTTCTCGATTTTTTCCATAAGCTCACGGGTAAAGTGAAGACCGGCAGTTGGTGCTGCGGCAGAACCCGCGCATTTTGCGTAAACTGTCTGGTATCTTTCCTTATCCTCAAGCTTTTTTGTAATATAGTGTGGAAGTGGCATTTCCCCAAGACGGTCTAAAACCTCTTCAAAAATTCCCTCATAGTAGAACTTTACAAGACGGTTTCCGTCATTTACCACCTCTAGTATCTCCATCGTAAGCTCGCCATCGCCGAAAATTACTCGTGTTCCGGCTTTTGCGCGTCTACCCGGCTTTAGTATAACTTCCCACACATCATTTTCCTGTCTGTGCAGAAGAAGTATCTCAATATTCGCGCCTGTTCCCTCTTTTGTTCCATAAAGTCTTGCCGGAATAACCCGTGTGTCATTAAGGATTAAACAGTCGCCTCTATTTAGCATATCAACAATATCGTAAAAATGCTTATGCTCCGTTTCTCCGGTAACTTTATCAAGGCACATAAGCCTTGAGCTTTGTCTGTCTTTAAGTGGGTCTTGCGCAATCAATTCCTGTGGCAAGTCATAATAAAAATCTGTTCTTTTCATTAAAGTTCCTTTTCTTCCGGTATTTCTACCTTTTCGTGCATTGCTATGATACCTCTTGCAATACCAGCTGCAAGCTTGTCCTGATAATCTTCGCTTACCATAAGTTCAAGCTCTAATGGATTGTTCATAAATCCAATCTCGATAAGTGCAGATGGCATCATACATTTTCTGTTTACCAAAAGGTTTCCTGATTTAACGCCTCTATCGTATGCATCAGTTGAATCTATTACACATTCCAGAATTTCCTCGGCAAGCTTTTTACTTGTTATTCCAAGCTCGTCATTGTTATTTTGTGTGCTGTAATACACCTCTATCCCCTTGGCTCCTGTAACCGGATTTATGGTTGAATTTAAGTGTATGCTTACAAAGATTACTGCGCCTTCTTCATTTGCAAGTCCTGGTCGCTCATCAAGGGTTGGATAGGTGTCTCCCTCGCGTGTTAAAATTACCTCTATTCCATTATCCTCAAGGTTTTCCTTCACTTTCTGGGTAACTATTAAGGCAATATCCTTTTCGTCTATTTTATCGCCACTTCCTGCTTCCATTGTGGCAATAAGCTTTTCATCGTTTTCTAAAGCATCAAGATATACTGCTTTTTCTTCCTCGGTCATAAGGTAACCACTGGCGCCAGGATCATATCCGCCATGACCCGCATCAAGCACCACTATCTTTCTTGTATCATAATACATTGGTGTCGGAGTTGGTGTTGGTGATGCTGTAGCATCAGGATCTATAGTAGCACCTGGAGATGGCTTTGGTGTGACTGTCGGTTCAATAATTTCGATATCTGCATCTTCGTCTGCTGTAATTTTAAAAGTTATTGTTTTCTTGTCTGAAGATAGTGATACTGCATATTTTTCCACATCCTCGGTGTCAATAGCCACTCTTGTGTATTCCTCATGCTGACCAATACGGATTGCCTTCATAATACAATCCTCATCAATCTCAGTCTTGGTTTTCAAGGTGTTTTCTGCACCGAAAATGTCGGCATAGACTGTACCTGATGAAGTCATAACTGCCTTTGATATGCTATCCACCGCAGAACTTGCAGTGATTTTCACTGTTATTACATCTTCATCTATGTCATAGCTCATCTTTGTAAGCTTTGCTGTTAATTCTATTGGTTCTGCGCTTCCGGTTGGTTTTGATGTCTGTGTCGGCTTTGGTGTGGTTGTAGGTTTTGGTGTTGCTGTCGGATTGGCTGTAGGACGAAGTGACTTCTCGGTAATACTTATTATTTTATTCTCTCCATCGTATCCTACATCAAGCCCTATGTTTTCCGAAACAAATCGTACCGGTACCATAGTCTTGGCATATTCACCCCATTTTGCGATAAACATTGCCCCAACACCATCCGGCATATTTTTTCTTATTCCGTTAACCAATGCGGTTTTTTCGCCTATAGAAAGCACAACCTTTCTTGTTCCGTAATTTACCTTTACAGATTTATTGGCAGAGATATAAGTAACTGTTGCCCCCAACGCTTCAAAAACTTCACGGACAGGAACTACAGCACGATCATTAAATATAATTGGATTTAGTGGCAAATTCTCAAGAGTTTTTCCGTTTACCACAAGAGAATATACATCACCTGTATAATTGTGTATGCCTCCGTCATATTCCAAAAGGAGTGACTCGGCAAAAACAGTATTTATAAAAAAGCAGTATAGTAAAACCAGTGTTACCGCTATTTTTTTCATTAAAGTTTCCTCCCTTATTGTTCAGGATACGGCACTTTAAAATGTTCATATCCTGCTTGCGTCACAATCCTTCCCCTCGGTGTTCTCGCAATAAAGCCAAGCTGCATTAAGTATGGCTCGTAAACATCTTCTATCGTATTCGGCTCTTCACCAATTGTAGCAGCCAGTGTATCAAGTCCCACAGGTCCGCCACCAAAATTCTTTATCATTGTCATTATCATCTTGTTGTCAATGTTGTCAAGCCCCATATCGTCAATCTCCATCTGAAGAAGTGACGCAGCCGCAATTTCTTTCGTAATTTTTCCGTCAAACTTCACCTGCGCAAAGTCACGAACTCGTTTTAAAAGACGGTTTGCAATTCTTGGTGTACCTCTCGAACGACCTGCAATTTCTTCTGCACCACCATCATCAATTTCTACATTCAGGATACTTGCTGAACGCTTTACAATCCTTTTTAGTTCCTCAGGCTTATAAAGTTCAAGTCTTGCCAGAACTCCAAAACGGTCACGAAGTGGTGCTGTCAAAAGTCCCGCTCTTGTTGTTGCACCAATTAAAGTGAACTTTGGAAGGTCAAGTCGGATTGATTTTGCAGAAGGACCTTTTCCTATGATGATATCAAGGGCATAGTCCTCCATAGCAGGATACAGAATTTCCTCAACCGTTCTTGACATA
>JAZNWI010000027.1:0-2930 GCA_045593305.1 Clostridia bacterium
ATTTCTTCCATACCGCTGTCTGCTATAACCTTCATTTCTTTTTCAATCTGCTCCATAGAGAGCTTCATGCGGTTAATATGGTTATAGCAATTAAAACCGCAATACACGCAGTAATTCTCACAGTAATTAGCTATGTAAAGAGGAGTAAATAGATACACTGTGTTACCGAAATGTTTACTGGTTTCAAGTCTTGCTCTTTGTGCCATCTGCTCCAAAAACGGTTCTGCTGCCGGAGATAAAAGTGCCTTAAAATCTTCTATGGTACAGGTTTCATGCTCCAATGCTGCTTTTACATCTTTGGCAGTGTATTTTGAGTAATCGAAAGAATTCATCTGTTCCGTTACATTTTTGCAAACATCGGATTCTATTTTCTCCATCCCCGGCAAATATTCCATGTGGTTTTTTCGTGAGGAAGGATCTGTTTCTATCTGGTGCTTCTTTGCAAGTGCTTCTGGAGATAAATGCTCTGAATCCACAAAAAATTGATTTTCCATTTTAAATCCCCCTTAATCACGCAAAAATCCCGTAAGAGGATCGGATGCAGAGGCACCTCTTGTAAGCACTCTGCCAAGGCCTGAAAGATATGCCTTTCTTCCGGCTTCGATTGCCTGACGGAATGCGGATGCCATAAGCGGAAGATTACCTGCGGTAGCGAGTGCTGTGTTTGCCATAATAGCTGCTGCGCCCATTTCCATTGCTTCACATGCCTGAGAAGGTTTACCGATACCAGCATCAACAATAATCGGTAAATCAATTTCGTCTATAAGAATCTGAATAAAGTCTTTTGTTGCAAGACCTTTGTTAGAACCTATAGGAGATGCAAGAGGCATTATGGTAGCTGCTCCTGCATTAACCAAATCACGGGCAACATTTAGGTCAGGGTACATATACGGCATAACAACGAATCCCTCATTTGCAAGAATTTCTGTTGCCTTAATTGTTTCGGTATTATCGGGGAGCAGATATTTTGAATCACGCATAATTTCAATCTTTACGAAATTACCGCAACCAAGCTCACGGGCGAGTCTTGCAATTCGCACTGCTTCTTCGGCATTTCTTGCACCGCTTGTGTTTGGTAAAAGTGTTATACCTTTTGGGATAAAATCTAAAATGTTTTCTTGTTCCTTTGTGTTTGCTCGGCGGACTGCAAGGGTTATAATCTCCGCACCTGCATCCTTTACCGCAGCTTCAATTAGATTAAGAGAATATTTTCCCGAACCTAAAATAAAACGGGAATTAAATTCGTGGCCACCGATAACAAGTTTGTCATTATTCATTTGCAATTCCTTCTTTCTATACTTCGTATTCTTCTGCTATAATTCTTAAGACTGTGTGCGCCTGATGTGCTGCACACAGCATCACTCTTGTAGATACAAGTCCGATTCCGTCTTTTATATCGTTTACTTCATCACCACAAAGATAAAACCGTTTTGAGACTTTTCTTGTTTTTATCAAATTAGCACTATCTAAGCCTGCCATACCTGATGCAGCAACAATGTATTTATCCGGCATTTCAGATAAAACAAAGTTGACAATATTTGCTTTTGCTTCTGCGTTGTCAAAAGCTTCACAGATAATATCGGCATCCGCAAGCACATCCTTTGCATTGCTTTCATCAAGGCAAATTGTATGTATCTTGGTTTCAAGATAAGGATTTATTTCTTTTAGGTTATTCTGCAAAGCTTCTGTTTTGCACATTCCAATTTGATTTGCTTTATACTGCTGACGGTGCAGATTGGTTATATCCACCTTATCAAAATCAATCAGTATAAGTTTCCCTATACCAGCACGAGCAAGTGAAATGGCTATGTTTGAGCCAAGACCGCCGAGACCGCATACTGCAACGGTTGTGGATGAGATTTTCTTTTGAAACTCAATCCCGTGTCGGTCATCTAACGCTTGTATCCATTCTTTTTTAGTTGGAATCATATCAGCCACCTCCCACAAAGCTTACAACCTCAACGTTGTCGCCGTCCTTAAAAATCGTATCACAATACTGTGCTTTTGGAACTATATTGCTATTAAGCTCTACTGCAACACGCATCCGGTCATAACCTGCAGAATCAAGATAGTCTGCAACAGACTTTCCGACTACATCTAAATTCTCTCCGTTAATTCTTACCACCCAAATCACCTCCAAAAATTGCAACAAAAAAGGAGCTACCGATTTGGTAACTCCTAAGACTACTTAAGTTTTCCTAAAACTTGCGTTTCAGGCATCCCTACGTTGGCATTATCCAAATCAGGTTCTCGGTCGAAGGTTTTACCTTCCTCTCAGCCTGTAACACAAGCTCCCGTTTCTTATTCTGTTTTGTATATTGTATCACTTTATAATAAAGATTACAATACTTTTTGAAAATTTTATACAGCTTGTTAATTTCAAATAACTAAATTCAGTTAAATGCGAGTTAAGAGGATAAAATTATTGATTTTATGCACTAATATCCCTTTAAACATTATTTTCGTGTGCGATAATCTTGATTTCGTGTAAATATACGGTTTTCATAATCTTGATTTCGTTCATAAACTTCATAGGCTTTTTTCTTTGTTTAAGGCGTGCCATATTTTAGTATAGCTATTAAACTATGATTTGCCGTAATTGGCTCAAAAATGCTTTATATGGCTTTTAAGAATAGTTCTCGACTAATTCCACCTTAATTCATTCTATCGTCTTACACGGGCAATTCTGCTTGATTCTATTTGCAATTTCGCTGAATGTATGTTATACTTAAATAAAATTACGAGCGTCGTTTTTTGGCAGTTGGCATCAAATTTGCAGAGAATTTTTAATAGCATCAATAAAGCATCAAAAGGCATAAGGTTCAAAAGACCGAGTGCTACAAACGGCGGAGCGGTGGGAACAATTTGGACGGTCTTTTTTATTTGACATGACCTCCAAAACCGTGTGTCGTGGCTTCAAATCCTACTGC
>JAZNWI010000028.1:0-3524 GCA_045593305.1 Clostridia bacterium
CCTGATTCACTTCCAAAGCATAGTGCGTCAATAACGCCTGTTGCATCCAAAATTCTGATACCGCCTTCTGCGAAGCCTTCCGCAGAGGAGAGAGCATAGTTTACGGGAAGCTCAAGGACTAAGTCCGCACCATTCTCTAAAGCCGATCTTGCCCTTGTCCACTTGTCGTAAATTGCAACGCCGCCACGCTGAACAAAGCTGCCACTCATAATGCAAACTACAGCATCAAATTCTTGCTTTATATTATCAATATGATACTTGTGCCCTGTATGAAAGGGATTATATTCACAAATAATTCCTGCAGTCTTCAAACAAAACGCTCCTTTTAACAGTAAACTTTCATTTTTTTATTATGTAGGAAATTACTACTTTTAAGTTGTAATTTCCGTAATAACAAAATTGCTACATTATTCCTACGCCCGCAGGCGGGGCTTTTATCAAAAGCTTTTTTATATTATATAACAAAAAATAGTATTTGTATAGTGTAAATTTATACAATTTGATATAGAATAATTGGTGAAATAAAGTTGACAAAGCAAAGGGAATAAATTATAATAGAAATGATGTTCATTTGAAAGAATTTGGAGATGTTAAAATGAAAGTTTATATGGATAATAATGCAACAACTTCCTTAAATAAAGAAGTTTTAGAGGAAATGTTGCCATACTATACAGATATTTACGGAAACCCGTCATCAAAGTTTTATGATGTGGGAAGATGCGCTGAGAGTGCGCTTCTAGCTCTTCGCGAAAGAGTTGCAAAACAGCTTGGAGCAAAAGTGAACGAAGTGTATTTTACAGCATCAGGTTGTGAAGCAGATAACTGGGCAATCAAGGGTGTTGCTTTTGCAAATAAGGCAAAGGGTAATCACATAATTACCACAAAAATTGAACACCACGCAATTCTTTCTGCTTGTGAATTCTTGGAAAAGCATGGATTTTCTGTAACATACCTGGATGTTGATGAAAACGGAAAGGTTACAGCTGAAGATGTTGAAAAGGCAATTTGTGATAATACAATTTTGGTGTCAATAATGACAGCAAACAACGAAATTGGTACAATTGAGCCAATCCGTGAGATTGCCAAGGTTTGCCGTGAACATAAGGTTATATTCCACACGGACGCTGTTCAGGCAATAGGACATATGGAGATAAATGTTGAAGATTTGGGCGTTGATATGCTTTCAATTTCAGCTCATAAGTTCCACGGGCCAAAGGGCGTTGGTGCGCTTTATATAAGAAACGGCGTAAGGATTGACAATTTAATCCACGGCGGCGGACAAGAGCGAGGAAAGCGTGCTGCAACAGAGAACCTTGCAGGAATTGCGGGACTTTGCAAAGCTTTAGAACTTGCAAACACAGATCTTGATAAAAAGATTAGCCGAATGAAAGAGCTTCGTGACAAGCTGATAAAAGGAATTTCTGAAAAAGTTCCATATTGCAAGCTAAATGGACCAACAGATGGAACAAGACTTTGCAATAATGTAAACTTTTCATTCCGTTATATTGAAGGAGAATCAATACTTATGATGCTTGATATGAAAGGCATTGCGGCATCATCAGGAAGTGCTTGTGCATCAGGATCACTTGATCCGTCACATGTGCTTTTAGCGATTGGACTTCCGCATGAAATTGCTCATGGTTCGCTTCGTTTAAGTGTTGGTGAGGATACAACTGAAGCGGAAGTTGATTATGTAATAGAAACAATACCACCGATTATTGAGAGACTTCGTATGATGTCACCTTTATATGAGGAAGTATTAAAAGGAGAGAAATAATATGTATTCAGAAAAAGTTATGGACCACTTCGCAAATCCGCGAAATGTTGGTGAAATAGAAAATGCAAACGCCGTTGGTCAGGTAGGAAACGCTAAATGCGGCGATATTATGAAGATTTATATGGACATAGACGAAAACGAAGTTATAAAGGATGTAAAGTTCAAGACTTTCGGTTGCGGAGCGGCTATTGCAACAAGCTCAATGGCAACGGAAATGGTTAAGGGAAAGACTGTTGAAGAGGCTTTAAAGCTTACAAATAAGGCAGTTATGGAAGCTTTGGACGGCCTTCCGCCGGAAAAAATTCACTGTTCAGTTTTAGCGGAGGAAGCAATTAAGGCGGCGGTTGATAACTATCGTGGCATTGAGAAAAAATGTTCAGGTTCATGTGCAAACTGTGCAACCTGCGGAAAATAATAATAAAAATCCGTATTCCCCAAAAAGAGTACGGATTTTTTTAAAAACAGAGAATATAAATTAAAGGTAATAAATTTAAATGAGATTTTGGAGGTATCTTAAGTGACAGAACTTCTGCTTCGGTTATTTGTTAAGAACTATAAAAATCCGTCTAATCCCAAAGTACATCTTGCAATAGGAAAAATGGCAGGAACTGTGGGAATTTTTTGCAATGCCGTTTTGTCATTGGTTAAAGTATTGGCAGGTGTAATAAGCGGTTCGGTTTCAATCCTGGCAGACGGAATGAACAACCTGTCCGATACTATGTCATCAGTAATAACTCTTTTAGGATTTCGTATGGCAAATAAGCCTGCGGATAAGGACCATCCGTATGGCCATGCAAGATACGAGTACTTGTCAGGACTTTTGGTTGCCATATTTGTAATCATAGTGGGATTTGAACTTGCAAAATCTTCTGTAGAAAAAATTATTGAACCGTCTTTGGTAGAGTTTTCAACACTAACCTTTGGAATTTTGATTTTCTCAATACTTTTAAAAGTGTGGATGACGCTTTTTTATGGCGGACTTGGGAAACGAATTAAGTCCCAGACATTAAAGGCAGCGGCACTAGATAGCAGAAACGATGTAATTGCAACTGTGGCGGTTTTGATAGGTGCAATAATCGAGAAATCGTATAGCGTAAATGCAGACGGTTACATGGGGTTGGCAGTTGCCATATTTATTCTTGTTTCAGGGATAAAAGCGGTTGGCGAGACAATATCCCCGATTCTTGGGAAAAGGGCGGATGCAGAGCTTGTTGAAGCGATTACAAATCTGGTATTGGACCATGAAAAAATCCTTGGTGTACATGATATCCTGGTACATGATTATGGCCCTGGGCAATGCTTTGCATCTCTTCATGCAGAGCTTTCAGCAGAGGAAGATCCGATTATTTGCCACGATATAATTGACGATATTGAATGTGATGCTTACGATGAACTTAATGTACGGCTTGTGATTCATTATGACCCTGTGGAAGTTAACAATGAAGAACGCAAGCAAATGGAAAAAACAATAGGGGACATAATAAAAAATATAAGCACTGACCTTTCATTCCACGATTTTCGTATTGTAAGAAGTTCAAAGCAAACCAAGCTTGTATTTGACCTTGCAGTTCCGTATTCCATGGAAATTGAGGAGAAAGAGATTAAAGACAGGATAGATGAAGCCATTAAGAAAAATAATGCTGATTATATAACGCTTATCAGATTTGATGAAAAGGCATAGGAGAAATATGGAATTTAAAATTTTGACAGATACAAATGACGAAATTAAAAGGCTAAGATATGACAC
>JAZNWI010000029.1:0-3995 GCA_045593305.1 Clostridia bacterium
ATGCCGACTGCAAATTTGTGGTTGACGGAATGCTTCAGCCGAACCTGCAGATTTTGGAGGATGACCCTGATATTTTGGTGGATGTAACTGCCACCGACAGCGGAATTAATATCTCCGTTCCACAGACAGGAATTGCGGTTATCCCTGACGGCAGCTGGTTTTTCTATGAAGGCGACCTTTACAGAACAAGCGAAAACTGGCAGAAATGGTTTATGCCGATTTATAACGCACTTTCCGTTGAGAGCCGTACCCAGATAGATTTTTCCGGCGGGAACTCCGTGAATTTTGCGGCAACAGTTCTTCCCCATCTTCGTGGCAAAAAAGGCGTGGTTTTGCAAGGCCTTGAAAATGTTATTGTAGACGACAAACCTCGCTTTGACATATATTTTGACAGGTTTGATGACGGCATTTCTGCCGTAATTACTGCGAGCTACGGCAAAATCGCAGTACGCCTTCCATCTGATACTGCCGACCATGACAAGATTGTTGTCCGTGATTTTCATGGCGAGGACTATATTCTTTCTTTATTCGAAAAGTTTTCGGAATACCACGGAACATTTTATCTTACCGAGGAATCTGATGTTTTTGAGTTTTTAACACAAACCTTGAAAAAGCTTTCAAAGCTGGCAAATATACACCCCTCCGACAGCTTTTCAGGGCTTTTGGTAAAAGATGCGCCTGAAATCAAAAATACTGCCTATTACTCCAAGGGAATCGACCTTCTGGAAGTAGGCTTTGACAGTGCTTTAACCCCTGCTGAAATTATGGGGATTATGAGTGCAATCCGCCATAAAAAGCCATTTTTCAGAACCAAAGACGGAGCATTTTTAGAGATTGACGAGTCCCTTTCGGGCTTTGAAATTTTGTCAAATCTTGATTTTTCATATAACGATATAAAGGACGGCAAAAAGGCTCTTGACCGGTATAATGCCCTTTACCTTGCGGGGCTTTCGGAAAATGGAAAAATTGCAACAAACAAGGCTTTTGCCGACTTGATTGATAACATCCGCAACCTGCGTGCCGAGATTCCTGACTATCTTGACAATGTTCTTCGTGACTACCAGAAAACAGGCGTGCATTGGATGAAACAATTGTCCGAGCTGGGACTTGGCGGAATACTTGCTGACGACATGGGTCTTGGTAAAACCCTTGAAGTTATCGCTTTTGTTATGAGCGAAAATCCGGAAAGACCGGCACTTGTTGTAACACCGAGTGCCTTAACCTATAACTGGCTTTCTGAAATCCACCGCTTTGCACCAGGTGCAAAAGCAAAGATAATTGACGGCACAAAAGAGGACAGAACTGCTGCTCTTTCAGATATTTCGGGGTATGATTTTATTATTACTTCCTATCCGCTATTGCGCCGTGACATTTTGGATTATAATGACCTTTACTTCTCCTACTGCTTTATAGACGAAGCACAGCACATCAAAAACCCAAAAACCCTGAGTGCAAAGGCGGTTAAAAAAGTCCATGCTGAAAAGAGATTTGCTCTATCGGGTACGCCGATTGAAAATTCTCTTTCTGAGCTTTGGTCAATTTTTGACTTTATAATGCCTGGGCATCTTTTTACTCATCCGCAGTTTTTGGCAAGATTTGAAAAGCCTATAATCCACGGAGATGATAGTGCAAGTGCAGCACTAAAGGGCAAAATAAGACCATTTATCTTAAGAAGAATGAAGTTTGAAGTGTTATCTGAGCTTCCCGATAAAATTGAAAACACATTCTTTGCAGAACTTGAGCCTTCACAAAAGAAAATCTACTCCGCCTTTCTTTCATCTGCCAAAAAAGAAGCAAGAGAGCTGCTTGAATTTGGCGATAAGATGCGGGTTTTATCACTTTTAATGCGGCTTCGACAGATTTGTTGCCATCCGTCACTTGTATCAGATGAATATGACAAGGAAAGCGGTAAATTAAATCTTCTTTTAGAGCTTACCGAAAGCGGCATAAATGCAGGGCACAGAATCCTGATTTTCTCACAGTTTACATCTATGCTTAAAATCATCAGGGAAAAGCTTGACATGGCAGGAATTTCAACATTCTATCTTGATGGTGCAACTCCTGCGGAAGAACGAACCAGTCTGGCGGACAGGTTTAATAATGGCGAAAAGGAAGTGTTTCTGGTTTCCTTAAAAGCAGGTGGATACGGTCTTAACTTGACCGGTGCCGATATGGTTATTCACTATGACCCGTGGTGGAATCCTGCAGCTCAGAATCAGGCATCCGACCGTGCTTACCGAATTGGTCAGACCAAGGCGGTTCATGTTATAAAGCTTGCGGCGAAGGGCACAATCGAGGAACAGATTTTAAAGCTTCAGGAGAAGAAACAAAACCTCGCTGACGAAATTGTGGCACAAAACAACACAACCCTTGCAAGCCTTTCAAAAGAAGAAATTATGGATTTGTTTAAATAGAAAAAGCACCCTGCCGGGTGCTTTTTTATATGACCGCAAGGGCAATTCCCAAAAGAATAACACCTGCACAAATAAGTTTTCGCATAATATTCTTTTCCTTGTAAATCAGCTTGCCGAGAATGATTGTAACTACGGCAGAGCTTTGCTTAACAAGGGTCATAACTGTAACCTGGCTTTCCGGGTCGGCATTTGCTATAAAGAGCATTCTGTCGCCAAGAATCAGGGAGAAGCTTAACACATAAAGCCACGGGTTTGTAAATGCTTTTTTAAGCTCCAGCTTTTCTCGTTTTATGAGTATGTAACCAAGGTAGAACGCCGAAAGTAAAAGCATAAACCAGAACTGAAGTGCCGATGATGTGATTTCGCCTGTTGACATAATGTACTTGTCCATCGTTCCTGAAACTGCATTTAAAAAGCACTCCGCAAAAATTATCCATATATATTTCATCTGGTAATTCTCGTTTTCCGCACTTTTGTTTGTGTTGGCAAAATAAAGACCCAAAACCACAAGAATCAGGCTTAAAATTCCCTTTCCTGTCAGGGATTCACCAAGAAAGAATACACCTAACAGGGTAGAAAAAATCACTCGCGACATATCGCAGAGTCCGTATACGCTGACAGGGACTTTTTTAATTGCTAAAAAGGCTAAAATCCACGCCACAAATATGACAAAGGATTTTATCACCACCAGCAAAAATGCAAATGGTGTTACTGAAAACACGCCCACCGCAGTCGGAGCTGACATCAAAAATCCCACAAAGGTGTAAACGAATAGTGCGGTTAAAACGCCAACATCCTTTAAAACGCCCTTTTTGATTGGCTCTCGCGTACCTTTTAATATTCCGTAAAGTAAAATAAAAATTATCCAGAGTTTCATTTGTTTGTCCTTTTATGTAGTGTTAAAAATCATTTTTCTATTTATTTAACAATCATTAGTGGTTTCATACTAGCATAACTTTCCCATATCATTACTTTATATTTTGAATATGGTATACTTTCAAAACTTATGGAGATTTCATTTTCCCCCGACATAACATCCATCTTTTCAGATGCCATTTGAACAAATTGGTCTTTTCCGTCATAGAATGAAACTATTACTATAGCAGATTGCTTTTTATATTCCTCACTAAAGTACACATCACAATCAAAAGTTGTATCTGCTATTGTTTCGTTTATCGTAAATGCTTGACCGCCGTTAAGTTCAAATTCACAATAGTTTTCATAATCAAGCCAGGTTGGAATTACTTCTATTGCATTCCCCACATATTCATTTATTTCATCATTAAGTTCATCATAGTCTTGGAATGCAGGCTTATTTTTAAGATATACATTCTCATGATTCTCAATAATTGTTCCTCTTGGCTGCAGAATCTTTGATAAGACATTTGCTCTATTTACAAATTTGACCCCCCCTGATTCATTGAATAAAATCAATTCGTTAAATCCTGAGTTCATAGTGTTTGCAAAATATATTTCTTGTTGACTATTTCCGTTAAATATAACTTTGTGCCTATCCATTGAATTAAAACATCCACTGCTATAATTATATCCTTGCACAAAATCACCACATATTTCCATTAT
>JAZNWI010000030.1:0-14681 GCA_045593305.1 Clostridia bacterium
CGCTCCATATATTCGCCTGTACGAGTATCAATTCTGATAACTTCGTTGTTGTCGATGAATAGTGGAACCTGAATTGTTGCACCTGTTTCAAGTGTTGCAGGCTTTGTTGCACCTGTTGCTGTGTTACCTGCAAAGCCAGGCTCTGTTTCTACAATCTGAAGTTCAACGAATGTTGGTGGTTCAATACCAAATACATTGCCCTTGTATGAAAGAATCATGCACACCATATTTTCCTTAACGAACTTAAGTGCATCACCGATCTGGTCCTTGCTGATTGGAAGCATATCGTATGTTTCCTGATCCATGAAGTAGTAAAGATCGCCGTCATTGTAAGAATATTCCATATTTTTCTTTTCAATGTGAGCTTCTTCAACTTTTTCAGTTGGTCTGAAAGTCTTTTCAACAACACCACCTGTGATAACATTCTTAAGCTTTGTTCTAACGAAAGCTGCTCCCTTACCTGGTTTTACGTGCTGGAATTCAACTACCTGATAAACATTTCCTTCAAATTCAAAAGTTTTTCCGTTTCTAAAATCTCCTGCTGTAATCATGTATTTTTCCTCCAAATTTATTTTTATATCTATACATATTACATTGTAATATATTTTGGATAAAATTTCAAGTCCTTTTTCTAAAGAATAGTCAATTCTTTGCAAGTTTTTGTAAGATTTATGGTGTTTTCGCCGACAGCAATCACATCTTCTATACGAACACCGCCAAAACCATCAATATAAATCCCCGGTTCTACGGTTATCACATTTCCTTTTTCCACAATTTCATCGGACCTTGGCGCAAAATTCGGACGCTCGTGAATTTCGATACCCACGCTATGCCCCAAGCTATGCCCGAAGTTGTCACCATAGCCTGCTTCCTTGATTATATTTCGTGCCACGGCGTCAATTTCTGAGCATTTCACTCCCGGTTTAATTGCCGCAATTGCGGCTTTTTGTGCCGCAAGGACGGTTTCATAAATTTCCTGTTGTCTTTGTGAGCATTTGCTGATAACAATAGTTCTTGTCATATCAGAGCAGTAGCCATCAAGACGGCACCCAAAATCAATGGTAACAAAATCACCGATACCGATAACCTTGTCCGTTGCAACACCGTGGGGCATGCTTGACCTTTTTCCGCTTGCAACAATGGTGTCAAAGGATGTTCCCGATGCACCGTTCTTTCGCATATAAAATTCAAGTTCTAAAGCCACTTCACGCTCTGTCATTCCGTACCTGAAATTATCTAAAAGGTTCTGGAAAGCTCTGTCCCCCAAAGCCTCCGCTGCCGCAATTTTCTTTATTTCAGACTCGTCCTTGATTTTTCTCGGCCCTGAAATTATATTGTTCATCGGCACAAGCTTTTTGCCGAACTTCTGAAAACTTGCAAGCTGGGAAACCGTTACAATATTCTCCTCAAAGCCTAAAACATCGCAGTCTAAAAGAGACGCAATTTTTTCCACGCCCTCGCAAATATCACGAATTTCAAAGTCCCTTGCTTCAAGCCTTGCCTGAGTGGTATACCTTGAATCGGTGATTAAAATCTGTCTTTCATGGGTTATGAAAACAAGGGCATCCTCTGATGTAAAGCCCGTATAGTAAAAAATATTGGCATATCCCGAAATCAAAACGCCCTCGTTGTCCTTTAAGGTGTTTCTTAGTTTTTCGCATCTTGTCATTTTACTAACATCTCCAAGCCTTCAATATAGCTGTCAAAGCCTTTGCCCGAAATCATTCCTATACAGGCAGGTGCAGTAACTGAGGTTCTTCTGAACTCTTCGCGGGTATGGATATCCGAGATATGTACTTCAACACAAGGTGTAGTGACGGATTTTATAGCATCATGGATTGCGTAAGAATAGTGAGCATAAGCTCCCGGATTCATCACAATCCCATCACATTTTCCAAGTGTTTGCTGAATTTTAGTACAGATTTCGCCCTCACAGTTGCTTTGAAAAAATTCGACCCTCACGCCAAACTTTTTCGCATATCCCTTTATATACAGGCATAAATCCTTGTATGTTCTGTTTCCATATACCGCAGGCTCGCGTATTCCAAGCATATTAAGGTTTGGTCCGTTTATTATGAGAATTTTTTTCATAGCTTTTCTATCTCCTCCATAAGTGCAGGGATGATTTCGTCCTCCTTAACTTTTCGCAGTATTTCGCCTTTTTTAAAGATAAGACCTTCACCAACTCCGCCTGCAACTCCGATGTCCGCTTCTCTTGCTTCTCCCGGTCCGTTTACGGCACAGCCCATAACGGCAATCTTAATATCTTTATCAATATCACGAAGACGCTTTTCCATTTCCTCGGCAATCGGTATCATATCAATTCGTGTTCTTCCGCAGGTTGGGCAGGAAATAAGCTCTGCACCTTGTTTTCGAAGTCCCAAGACCTTCAAGATTTCCTTTGCGGCGTAAATTTCTTCGACAGGGTCAGCGGTTAAGGAAACGCGCATAGTGTTGCCGATTCCCTCGGACAAAAGAGCGCCGATTCCAACGGCTGACTTAACCATTCCCGCCTGCTTTGTTCCCGCTTCGGTAACACCTACATGAAGCGGAATATCTTTTATTTTATCAAACTTCCTGTATGCTTCAAGCATTGTCGGAACATCCGAAACCTTGATGGAAACAATAATATCCCCAAAGTCCAAATCTTCTAAGATTTTAACATGAGAAAGTGCGCTTTCAACCAGTGCATCTGCCGTTGGCTTTCCGTATTTTTTAAGAAGTTCTTTTTCAAGCGAGCCGCCGTTTACGCCGATTCGGATTGGAATGTTTCTTTCACGGCATGCATCTGCAACAGCTTTAACCTTTTCCCTGTCACCAATGTTTCCGGGGTTAATTCTCACCTTATCAACACCGTTTTTTATGCACTCCAGTGCTAAGCGATAATCAAAATGAATATCACTTACAAGAGGTATTTTTATCTGCTTTTTAATTTCGCCAACCGCCTTTGCCGCTTCCATATCAGGTACAGCCACACGGATAATCTGGCATCCGGCAGTTTCTAAGCGTCTTATCTGGCTTACTGTTTCCGCCACATTTCTTGTGTCGGTATTTGTCATAGACTGGATTGAAATCGGGGCATTTCCGCCGATTTTAACACCGCCCACCGTAACTTCTCTCTTCATCCAGAGTATCCTCCTCGTTTTATCCAAGTATTCTCAAAATATCGTTAAAGCATACAACCACGGCAAGAGCCAACAAAAGAATCAGGCCTACTGTATGCACAATTCCCTCTTTTTCAGGTGGAACCGGTTTTCCACGCACAAGTTCTATCAGCATGAAGAACAGTCTTCCGCCGTCAAGTGCCGGTAGCGGCAACAGGTTAAATATACCAAGGTTTACGGTAAGCATTGCCACAATAAGAAGAATGTTTATGCCGCTTTGCGCACCTGATTTAACCGCACCGTCCACAACTTGCGCAACTCCAACAGGGCCTGCCATATTTTCAAGACCTGCTCTTCCGGTTATAAGCTGACCAAATGCTGAATAAATGCTCTTTGTAATATAAACTGTATAGTGCCATGCCTGAGGCAGAATGTTAAAGGCGGTAACCTCCACCTTCTCCGGTTCAAAACCGATTATAAGCCTTTTTGTTGTAACAGTTTCACCCACATAGCTTTCAGGCACAGGCGTACCGCCAAATTCCTCGCGATACTTTTCTTCCACGCCATTTATTGTGTCCACAACATCGGCATAGGTTTCGCCATAAGTCACACTTGTTACGGCTTCTGACGGCTTAAGAATAAAATCAAGCTTTTCGCCGTCTCTTTCAACTGTAAGACTGAACTCGCTGTCCTTTGTAAAGTCCTGTGTATAAAGGGCTATGTCATTATAAAAATTAACCTTATGACCGTTTATTCCCACAATCTTGTCTCCGGCATAAACTCCCGATTCTGCAAGGTATGACCTCTCATCCACCTTTCCTATTATATTGGACGAAAACGGGCTTGTCATCCCAACAAAAACCGCAAAAAGCACAAATCCCAAAATAAGATTAAGGATTGCTCCGGCTGATACTATAAGTATTCTTTTCCATAATTTTTGGTTGCAAAAAGCACCCTCATTATCACTTCCGCCGTCTTCTCCATCCAAGCTGCAATATCCGCCGATAGGGAAAATGCGTACGGAATAAAGGGTGTTCTTGCCCTGCTTTTTAAAGATAGCAGGACCCATTCCGATTGCAAATTCAAGGACATTTACATGAAGCAGCTTTGCCACAATGAAATGCCCGAATTCGTGCAAGGTTATCATCACAAGAAAAATCAAAAGTGTTACTATAGCTGTAACCAAAAAATCAACTCCTACTATATACTACCTCTCTTGCAAATTTGTCCGCTTCTAAAATTTGCTCTACTGTTGGGTTTTCTATATTCTTCACCTTTTCCATGGCATCATTTATTGAGTCTGTAATTTCAAGGTATCCGATTTTCTTTTTAAGGAACAGTTCAACCGCCACCTCATCGGCTGAGTTGAATACTGTCGGCAGGATTCCTCCCTCTCTGCCTGCTTTTTTCGCAAGCTCCAAGGCGTAAAATGTATCTGTATCAGGTTTTGCAAATGTAAGCTCGCCATATTTTGTAAGGTCAAGCTCGTTTCCGCTCATCGGCAAGCGGTCAGGATATGTTAAGGCATACTGTATCGGAAGCTTCATATCAGGAGTTCCAAGCTGTGCCATAACCGCATTGTCCTCATACATAACCGCAGAATGAAGTATACTCTGCCTGTGAACCAAAACTTCAATTTGGTCAATTGAAACATCAAAAAGCCACTTTGCCTCAATCACCTCAAGACCTTTATTCACCAGGGTTGATGAGTCAATAGTAACCTTTGCGCCCATATCCCAGTTAGGATGCTTTAAAGCCTGTTCCGGTGTTATGTTTGAAAGCTCCCCACGGGTTTTTCCGAAAAACGGTCCGCCTGATGCTGTTAAAAGTATCTTTTTTATCTTTTTAGGGTTTCCCTGAAGGGACTGAAAAATTGCGGAATGTTCACTGTCAACCGGAAGGATTTTTATCCCTTTTTCTTTTGCAAGACGGGTCACGATATGTCCGCCTGTGACAAGGGTTTCCTTGTTTGCAAGAGCAATATTTTTCCCCGATTCAATGGCAGCTATGGTTGGTAAAAGTCCGGAAATTCCCACAACTGCGGTAACAACTGTGTCTGCTCCCGAAATTGTGGCAGCTTCAATGATTCCGCTATCCCCTGATGTGACACGGCAAGGTGTGTCTTTGACCCTTTCCTTAAGCTCCAATGCCGCCTTTTCATCTGTGACGCAGGCAAGCTTTGGCCCGAATTCACGGATTTGCTCCTCTAAAAGCTTTATGTTGGAATGTGCGGTAACGGCTTTAACTGAAATCCCGGGATATGCTCTTGCAACCGAAAGCGTCTGAGTTCCGATTGAACCTGTTGACCCTAATATTGATATATTATGTTCAAATTCCATCATTATACCTCATTAAATGCCAAAAAAGATAATCATGCAAAGAACATACGGTGCTGTGAAAAGTACGCTGTCAAAACGGTCCATGAGTCCGCCATGACCCGGAAGAAGTGAACCGTAGTCTTTCTTTCCGAAATCTCTTTTTATGCAGGATGCCGCCAAATCTCCGACCTGCGCAACAATAGCACCAACTCCGCCGACTATGGCATATTTTATCATACCAATCATATAGAAATTACCATATAGAATCAAACCGTATGCCACAGTTGCAATTACAGCAAAAATGATTCCGCCGATTGCACCCTCAATTGTCTTCTTTGGGCTCATTTCCGGTGCAAGCTTGTGCTTTCCAAGGAAATATCCGGTGAAGTATGCACCGGTATCTGTAAGCCAGGCAATAACAAATGGTAGTAATAGTGCAAAAACATTAAAGTTTGAACGAAGAACTATCAATGAAAGAACGGCACTTATTATATAAAGGGTTACCATTCCCACCGGCAAGACTTCTTTTGAATTGTTCTTTGACCAAAGAACAACCACAGCTGTCATAAACAAGAATATCGCACCGAAAAATGCAATACCTACTCTGTTGATGAAAAAGAAAGCAAACAAAATCAGCTCTGCTAAAAATCCTACAACCTGCAGCTGCCATTTAACATCCATAACACGATAGGTTTCGTATAAAAGCGCTGCACCAAGCAAGAAAAGTGCAACATACAAAACAATCGGCGGCGCAAATATTATAGCCAAAAACAATACAATACCTACAATTGAAGTCAAAATTCTTGTTAACATTATTTTACTCCTCCGTATCTTCTGTCTCTTTTCTGATATTCTAAAATAGCATCATATAGGTGGCTTACCGAAAAATCAGGCCAGAGAGTTTTTGTATAGTAAAGCTCGGAATAAGAAGCCTGCCACATCATAAAGTTTGAAAGCCTCTGCTCATTACTTGTTCTTATAATAAGGTCAGGGTCAGGCTGACCGCCTGTATAAAGCTCTGATGAAATCGTATCAGCATTAATGTCTTCCGTCTGCATTTCTCCGTTTTTCACTTTTTCTGAAATATTACGAACTGCTCGTACAAGCTCTTCACGGCTACCATAATTTAAAGCAATATTCATAACGATACCGTCATTTTTACTTGTAAATTCCTCGGTTTTTATAATCTGTGCCTGCATTTCCTCCGAAAGCTCAGCCCTTGACCCGATTGCACGGATTCGTACATTCTCGCCTGCAAGGGTACGCTCTGCATCAAGAAGATAGCTCATTAAAAGATTCATTAAAAAGTCCACTTCGTCCTTCGGGCGTTTCCAGTTCTCCGTCGAAAAGGCGTATACTGTTATATACTTAATTCCCATTTTGTTACACTCGGTAACTATCTTCTTTAAGGTATCAGCACCCGCCTGATGCCCTGCACTTCGCGGGAGTCCGCGGCGTTTTGCCCAGCGTCCGTTTCCGTCCATAATAACACCAATATGCACCGGCAAACGAGTCATATCAATTTCTTCTTTTTTCTTTTTCCTAGCAAAAAACATAAGTTTACCTCATTAAATGTACAAAAAGGGGTCGCTTACAAAAAGTTCTTTTGAAAGCAACCCCCCTTAAAATCTATTATACTTCAAGTATTTCCTTTTCCTTAGCAGCTGTAATATCATCAATTTCCTTGATATACTTGTCAGTAAGGTTCTGGATATCCTTTTCAATACCCTTTAAATCGTCCTCTGTAATTTCAGAAGCCTTCTGCTTTTTCTTGAAATCGTCCATAGCATCACGGCGTACATTTCTTACCTGTACTTTTGCTTCTTCTGAATACTTTTTAACAGTTTTAACAAGCTCTTTTCTTCTTTCCTCTGTTAATGGAGGGAAGTTAAGTCTGATAACTTTACCGTCATTTTGTGGAGAGATTCCGATTTCTGACTTGTTGATTGCCTTTTCGATTTCACCCAAAATTGATGCATCCCAAGGCTGAATAACAAGCATTCTTGGTTCTGGTGTTGAGATTGAACCAATCTGTGCAATAGGTGTTACTGCACCATAGTATTCTACTGTAACCTTATCAAGAACAGATGCATTCGCTCTTCCTGCTCTTATAGTTTTAAGTTCAGAGTGAAAACCCTCAACTCTTTTATTCATTCTGTCTTCATATTCCGGATAGTTTGCCATAGTTTCACTTCCCTTTCTAATTATCTTTTTCCGTCCTTTGTTACCAAAGTACCTATTTTTTCGCCGCTAACGGCTTTTACAATGTTTTCAGGATCATCAAGTCCGAATACCAGAATCGGCATGTTATTGTCTCGGCACATTGATGCTGCAGTTGAGTCCATAACACCAAGCTCTTTTGACAGGATATCGTTAAAAGAAAGTGCGTCAAACTTCTTTGCATCAGGGTTTATGTTAGGGTCAGAATCATAAACTGCGTCTACCTTTTTAGCAAGCAGAATTACGTCAGCTTCTGTTTCAATTGCACGAAGTGCTGCTGCTGTATCTGTTGACATGAACGGGTTACCTGTTCCTGCACCAAAGATTACAACTCTGCCTTTTTCTAAATGGCGTGTTGCCTTTAGTCTTATATAAGGCTCTGCAATCTGTCTCATTTCAATAGCTGTTTGTACTCTTGTATCAACTCCGCAGCTTTCAAGCTCAGAGCAAAGTCCCAATGCGTTGATACAGGTTGCAAGCATACCCATGTGGTCTGCTCTTGTTCTGTCCATTTCTCCGCCGGATCTTCCACGCCAGATATTTCCGCCGCCAACAACGATAGAAACCTGAACACCCATATCCACTACTTTTTTAATGTTTTCACATATTGTGTGCATTGTAGGAATGTCAAGACCATAGCCTTTTTCGCCGGCCAAAGCCTCTCCACTTACTTTTAAGAGCACCTTTTTATATTTTGCAGCCATTTTTGACCCTCCGTAATGTTTTTATACTTCCCTTATTATACCACTTATTTGGGTTTCTTGCAATACTTTTTATTACTTAAGCTTAATTTCGCATCCGCCAACAGGACGAATTGAAAGTATGTGGCACATTCCCTCTCCAAGTACCGCTTCAACCTTTTCTTTAAATTCATTAAGAATATCAAATGGTACAAATGCCTGAATTGTTCCTGCAAAGCCACCGCCGTGAACACGGTATGCTCCTCTGTCACCTAAAATATCATCGCAAAGTGCAAGAGAAAGGCTTACTGCCTGATTTTTCGGTGCGCATACAGCAAAAACATTCTGAAGATATGTATAAGAAGAAAGTCCTGACTTTTTAACAAGCTTTAAGAACTTATCAAAATCCCCGGCCTTTAGTGCTTCTGCCTCATCCTTTGCTCTTTGGGTTTCGTTATAGTAGTGGAAAGCACGAAGAACTGCACGGTCGTCATTTATCGCTTCCCTTATATCCTTTATTTTTGCCATAAATTCTTCCTTGGAAACATCATTTAAGAATTCTTTTCCAAAGAAGTTCGCAACCTTTTTCATTTCATTAGGTACTGCTGCATATTCATCAGTCAAATCTGCGTGGTCTGCACCTGTATCAATAATGCAAAGAGCGTGGTTTGTTTTTGCAAAATCAAAATCGATTTTTTCAACCACCGGCTTTTCCTTGTCTGCAAAATCTATTGCAACCATTCCGGAAACAGATGATGCCATCTGGTCTAAAAGTCCGCATGGCTTACCAAAGTACACATTCTCAGCAAACTGACCGATTTTTGCGATTTCCACAGGGTTTACTTCACCCTTTGCAAACATCTCGTTTACTATATTTCCCAAAAGAACCTCATAAGCTGCAGATGAGCTCATTCCTGAACCCTTTAATACGCTTGAAATTGCATAAGCATCAAAGCCTTTTACTTCGTATCCCATCTCTACAAACTTTGCAACAACACCGCGGATCAATGCTTCAGATTTTCCGTATTCCTTTTCGTTTGCAGAAAGCTCTGAAAGGCTTACGATAGACATCGGGTAGCCCTCTGACTTGATTCTGATTTCGTTTGTTCCGTTTAATCGTGCTGCACCGATAATATCAAGGTTAAGACCGCCTGCAAGCACTGCACCATGCTGGTGGTCGGTATGGTTTCCGCCGATTTCAGTTCTGCCGGGTGCTGGGAAAAGTCTTATATCATCGTCCACTCCAAAGGTTTCACAGAATCCGTCGATTACTGTTTCAAATCTTTTGATATAGTGTTCCCTATCCTTTTCCTGACAAGCATAGATATACTCAATGTCAATAAACTTTAGTTTTTCCTTAAGTTCTGCTGCTTTCATTATTTGTCCTCCTTATTTACTATTGCTGCTTTTAGTGTATTTTTCATAAGCATGGCGATTGTCATTGGTCCAACACCACCAGGAACAGGTGTAATCGCTGATGCCACCTTTTCCGCCGAGTCAAACTCCACATCTCCAACCAGCTTTTTATTTTCAAGTCGGTTAATACCAACATCAATTACAACTGCACCCTCTTTTATCATGTCGCCTGTAATAAATTCCGGTCTTCCAACGGCAACAACCAAAATATCGGCACGCTTTGTAACCTCTTTTAAATCGCGTGTTTTAGAGTGGCAAACGGTAACCGTTCCGTTCTGGTGAAGAAGCAGCATACTCATTGGCTTTCCTACAATGTTACTTCTTCCCACAATAACGCACTCTTTTCCGGAAATATCAATCCCGCTTTCCGCAATAAGCTCCATAACTCCTGCCGGTGTGCATGGTACAAAATCATAGTTTCCTATCATAATCTTACCCACATTTACAGGGTGGAACGCATCAACATCCTTTTTCGGATTGATGCGGTTTATAACCTTTTCCTCATCAAGTCCTTTAGGTAGCGGCAGCTGAACCAATATACCTGAAATCTTGTCATCAGCATTTAATCTGTCAATAAGAGCTAAAAGCTCGTCTTCCTTTGTATCGCTAGGTAATGCGTATTCCTCCGACAAAATTCCAAGCTCTTCGCATGCCTTTTTCTTGTTATTCACATAAACCCGGCTTGCAGGGTCATCCCCCACGATAACAACCGCAAGGCCCGGCATAATGCCCTGAGCTTTCAGCTTATCTGCCTCTTCTTTTAGCTCCGCCTTTATTCTTGCTGATACTTCTTTGCCGCTTAATATTTTTGCCATCTTTATTCTCCCTCCATGGTCTTATAAGGCATCTTGGTCCATAGCCGATAAGGTCGGTTCTGTCCGCTATACGAAGTGCCGCCTCAATAAGCCTGCGATTTTCCGGCTTATTAAACTGAAGCAGAGCCCTTTGCATTGCCTTTTCCTTGGCATCCTTTGGTACATACACGCTTTTCCCCGTCATCGGGTCAATCCCTGTATAAAACATACAGGTTGAGATTGTTCCCGGGGTTGGGTAAAAGTCCTGTACCTGTTGCGGATTTATACCGTTTTCCTTAAGATACACAGCTAAACGGATTGCATCCGTCAAGGTGCTTCCCGGATGGGATGACATAAGGTACGGCACAAGATACTGCTTTTTGCCAAGTTGCTCATTTATTTTTTTATACTTTTCAGAAAACCGCTTATATACATCATTTGACGGCTTTCCCATATATTTTAGTACATTATCCGAAATATGCTCCGGTGCCACTTTAAGCTGCCCGCTTACATGATGCTTTACTAAATCATAAAAGAACTTATCATTCTTATCGTTTATCAAATAGTCAAAGCGTATTCCTGAACGGATAAATACTTTTTTAACTCCCTTTATATTGCGAAGCTTTTCTAAAAGCTCACCGTATTCTTTATGGCTTATCTCCATATTCTTGCAAGGTGTCGGGTATAAACACTGCCTTTCCTTGCATGCACCCTGTGTCAGTTGCTTTTTGCAGGCAGGGAATCTGAAGTTTGCCGTAGGTCCGCCAACATCGTGGATGTAACCCTTAAAGTCCGGCATCTTTGTCATTTCTTCTGCTTCTTTTATGATAGATTCCTGACTTCTTGAGGTAACGATTCTGCCCTGATGAAATGCCAATGCACAGAAGTTACAGCTGCCAAAACAACCCCGTGAGCTTGCAATAGAGAATTTCACTTCAGTTATTGCAGGAACTCCGCCATGCTTTTCATACATTGGGTGGTAGTTCTTCATATAGAAAAGGTCATAGGTTCTGTCAAGCTCTTCACGGGACAGCGGCTCTTGTGGCGGGTTTTGCACCAAGAACTTGTCCCCATGCTTTTGCACTACAGTTTTACCCTTATATGGATTTTGCTCCAAATGCTGAAGCCTTGTTGCTTCGGCATAAGCCTTTTTACTTTCCACACACTCTTCAAAAGACGGTATTTTTACGCTGTCAAAAATATCGTCGGTATCAGAAAGGTAACATGTACCCTTGATATAAGTGATGTCTTTAACATCCATTCCTGAGTCAAGGCAGTCTGCAAGCTCCACAATCTGCCTTTCACCCATACCGTACATCAGAATATCGGCACGGCTATCCAAAAGAATTGAACGCCTTACCTTATCATCCCAATAGTCATAATGGGCAAATCTTCTCAGGCTTGCCTCTACACCGCCGATTAAAATCGGGATATCCCCAAAGACCTCACGGATACGGTTACAATACACAATAGTTGCTCTGTCCGGTCTCATTCCGGCTTTTCCGCCGGGTGAATAAAGGTCTTCACTTCTGCGTTTCTTTGCTGCAGTATAGTGATTAACCATAGAGTCAATGTTTCCGGCACTCACCAAAACACCAAGCCTTGGCCGACCAAGCCTTTTAAAGTCCTTTGTACCCTGCCAGTTTGGTTGGGCAATTATACCCACCTTATACCCTGCATTTTCGAGAACTCGCATAATTATAGCATGTCCGAAACTTGGGTGGTCAACATAGGCATCACCGGAAATATAAAGAAAATCAAGCTGGTCCCAACCGCGTTTTTCCATATCACCGCGGTTTACCGGCAAAAAATCATTCTTCGTCATACTCTTCTGTTTCTTCGTATTCCTCTTCTACTTCTTCCTCTATGTCCTCGTCATAGTCTTCTTCATATACTTCTGTATCATCATACAAAGCACGGATTCTGTTTAAGTAAACCTCTCTCGGTTTTGAGCCGTTAGCACCGCCGATAAGACCGCGGGTTTCCATCTGGTCAACAATCCGTCTTGCTCTTGCATAGCCAACCTTCATCTTTGTCTGGATAATAGATGTGGAAATTTCGCCACGCTCTGCAGCAAGCTCAATTGCCTGAGGGAGTAGCTCGTCCGCATCGTCACCTTCGTCCTCATCAGTTACGCCATGGTCGCCTGTTGCCATTCTTTCAATATGGTCAGCCAAATCCTGTGCATAGTTTGTTTCTTCGCAGTTATCCTTAATAAAAGCGATAAGGCTTTCGATTTCCTCGTCGGACACAAATGCACCCTGAACACGCATAGCGTTTGGGAGTCCTGTCGGGTGGTAAAGCATATCACCTTTTCCCAAAAGCTTTTCTGCACCGACTTTATCAAGGATTGTTCGTGAGTCCACACCTGATGATACTGCAAAGGCGATACGGCTTGGAACATTTGCCTTGATTAAGCCTGTGATTACATCAACAGACGGTCTTTGTGTTGCGATGATTAAGTGAATACCGGCAGCACGGGCAAGCTGTGCTAAACGGCAGATATAGTCTTCCACTTCCTTTGCCGCAACCATCATAAGATCCGCAAGCTCGTCTATGATAATAACAATCTGCGGCAGCTTTTCTGCTCCGTTTTTCTCTGCCTGTTCGTTGTAGCCCTTTAGGTTTCTTGTCTGGGTTTCTGCAAAAAGTGCGTATCTTCTCATCATTTCGCCAACTGCCCAGTTCAGTGCACCTGCCGCTTTTTTCGGGTCGGTAACAACCGGAATCAAAAGATGCGGAATGCCGTTATACATACCAAGCTCCACAACCTTCGGGTCAACCATGATTAACTTGACCTCATCAGGACGGGCTTTATATAAAATACTTGTGATAATCGTATTAATACAAACTGATTTACCTGAACCGGTTGAGCCGGCAATCAGAACATGCGGGAACTTTGAAATATCGCCGATTACTACATTACCGCCGATGTCTTTACCAAGCGCAACAGAAAGCTTTGATTTAGCATTCCGGAAAGTTTCGCTCTCCATAAGCTCTCGGGCAGACACGGTACCGATTGTGTTGTTTGGTACTTCAATACCAACTGCCGCTTTTCCAGGGACTGCCGCAACCAGAACTGTCGGTACTGCAAGGTTTAGTGCAATATCCTCTGCAAGTCCTGTAATTTTTGCAAGCTTAATACCTGTTGACGGCTGAATTTCGTATCTGGTAACAGTCGGTCCTTGAGTTACCTGTAAAAGCTTTGCATCAACACCGAAGTCCTTTAAAACCGTCATAAGCTTGTTTGCAGTCTCATACATTTCACGGCGTTTGTCAGAAGACACCGCTTCTACCTTTTTCAAAATGTCAATCGGTGGCATCTTATAGTCCGCAAACTGTGATTCGATAGATTTTGTAATTTCCCCTGCAACCTCTTCCTTTTCTTCCTCTGTTGCAGCAGATACCTTTTTCGGCTTCGCCTTTTCTTGAGCCTTTTTCTTTTCTTCTTCCAAAAGCTCTTTTACGCCTTCTGTCTTTGGAAGCTGCGCCGCAACGCCTTCCAAAAATTCTTCTGCGTTAAATGTAGTTTCTTCTTTCTTTTCTTTATCTTTCTTCTTGATTTTCTTCTCAGTCTCACCTGATAAGCCAAACATATCAGGGTCTACTTTAGTAACTTCTAAAATTTCTTCGCTCTTTCTCTTTGCTTCTATGATTTTGCCGGTAGCACGGTCTGTCGGCTCATCGTCATAATATTCTTCTCTTTCCTTTGAGATGTTTTCAAAAATCTCTGTGAAAGACACCCTGAAAACAAAGCACAAATCAATAGCCAAAAGCACAAGAATTATAACAACTGAAGCTGCTTTTCCGAACAGGTTCTTTAAAAGTATTGCAATTGTTCCGCCCAGTATTCCGCCGCCGATGTTTTCAATACCATAGCCCCAAAGTGCTGATATTTCCGGCATTTTCTCCTGCCAGAATAACATAACCAAAGCGCCTACCAATACTACTGCAAGTATGGATAGCAAAATCTTCATTGTAAGGTTGTTTGTTCTTCTTACACGGAACACATATATGCCAATAGCAAGAATCACAATCGGCACAAAATATGCTGTCAGTGAGAAAAGTCCGAACATGGCATCGTTTATAAATCCTGCCACAACACCCTGACCGCTTCCGTATGTAAATATGCCTAAAAGCACGCCGGCA
>JAZNWI010000031.1:0-10469 GCA_045593305.1 Clostridia bacterium
TGCAATAACGAAGAGGTTAAGCAGGAAAACTCAAACAAGAACCCAACAGTTAACAGCGTTCAGCGTGACTATATGGCAGGCGAGGTTTCAAAGGATATTACAAAGCGTATTCTTCTTCCACAGGAAGTTGTTGATGCTCACGAGCGTGGCTTAATCCACTTCCACGATGCTGACTACTTTGCTCAGCACATGCATAACTGTGACCTTGTAAACCTTGAAGATATGCTGCAAAACGGTACAGTTATTTCAGGCACAATGATTGAAACACCGCACAGCTTCTCAACAGCTTGTAACATTTCTACACAGATTATTGCCCAGGTTGCATCAAGCCAGTACGGCGGACAGAGTATTTCACTTACTCACTTAGCTCCATTTGTTGATGTAAGCCGTAAAAAGATAAGAAAAGAAGTGGAAGCAGAAGTTGCAGCACTTGGTGCAACTCCATCAGAAGAAAAGATTGCCGAAATCGTTGAAAAGCGTCTTCGTGATGAAATCAAAAAGGGTTGCCAGATGATTCAGTATCAGGTTGTAACACTTATGACAACCAACGGTCAGGCACCGTTTGTTACAGTATTTATGTACCTTGGCGAAGCTCAGGATGAGAGAACGAAGCACGACCTTGCAATGATTATTGAGGAAATGCTGAATCAGAGAATTGTTGGCGTTAAGAACGAGGCAGGTGTTTGGATTACTCCTGCATTCCCGAAGCTTATCTATGTTCTGGAGGAAGACAATATCCACGAAGATTCAAAGTACTATTACCTGACAAAGCTTGCAGCTAAATGTACCGCAAAGAGAATGGTACCGGATTATATCTCAGAAAAGATGATGCTTAAGCTTAAGGTAGACAAAAACGGCGATGGCCACTGCTACACATGTATGGGTTGCCGTTCATTCCTGACACCTTATGTTGACGAAAACGGTAAGCCGAAGTACTACGGAAGATTCAATCAGGGCGTTGTTACAATTAACCTTGTTGATATCGCTCTTTCATCAGGCGGAAATATGGAAAAGTTCTGGCAGATTTTTGATGAAAGACTTGACATTTGCTATACAGCACTTATGTGCCGTCATAACAGACTAAAGGGTACTTTCTCAGACGCTGCTCCAATCCTTTGGCAGTACGGCGCTCTTGCAAGACTTAAAAAGGGTGAAACTATTGACAAGCTTCTATATGGCGGATACTCAACAATTTCTCTTGGTTATGCAGGTCTTTATGAATGTGTTAAGTATATGACAGGAAAATCTCATACAGACGAATCAGCAAAACCATTTGCACTTGAAGTTATGCAGTATTTGAATGCCGCAACAAAGAGATGGAAGGAAAAGGAAAATATCGACTTCAGTCTTTACGGCACACCGCTTGAGAGTACAACTTACAAGTTCTCAAAGTGCTTACAGCAGAGATTTGGTATTATTGAGGGTGTAACAGATAAGAATTACATCACAAACAGCTACCATGTCCATGTAACAGAAGAAATCAACGCTTTTGAAAAACTTGCATTTGAGGCACAGTTCCAGCAGTTATCACCGGGTGGTGCTATCAGCTATGTCGAAGTACCGAATATGCAGAATAACTTAGAGGCTGTACTTGATGTTATGAAGTTCATTTATGACAACATTATGTACGCAGAGCTTAACACAAAGTCTGACTACTGTCAGGAATGTGGCTTTGATGGCGAAATCCAGATTAAGGAAGACGAAGACGGAAAGCTTATCTGGACTTGTCCGAACTGCGGAAACACCGATGAATCAAAGCTTAATGTTGCAAGGCGTACTTGCGGATATATCGGAACACAGTTCTGGAATCAGGGAAGAACACAAGAAATCAAAGAAAGAGTTCTTCACCTATAATAACTAGGACAGTTAAAAATTGCACTAGAAGCGTCAATGAATTGACTATGGACGAAACGAACCCTTGGAGTACCCGAGTACGCCGGCGGGCAAGGTGTCAGCAAACGGACACTTCGTTTCGTCCATTCTGCACTAATTTTAAACTGTCTTGGGAAGATGGAAGTTTATAATATAAAAGGAAAAGAAAATGAATTACTGTACTATAAAAAAATGGGATATTGCCGACGGAATCGGCGTTCGCGTTTCCCTTTTTGTATCGGGTTGCACTCACCATTGTAAAGGCTGTTTTCAGCCTGAAACCTGGGATTTTAACTATGGCGACCTTTTTACAAAGGATACGGAAGACGAAATTTTAGAGGCTTTGAAGCCTGATTATATAAACGGGCTTACTCTCCTTGGCGGAGAACCATTTGAACCACAAAATCAGCGGGTTTTGGTGGATTTCTTAAAAAGAGTAAAAAAAGAATATCCCGAAAAATCAATCTGGTGCTATTCAGGATATGTTTATGAAGAACTAACAGGCGATTCCCGTGCTAAGTGCGAAGTTACAGACGAGATGCTATCAATGATAGATGTTTTAATAGACGGCGAGTTCGTACAAGAGAAAAAGAATATAAGCCTGCAATTCCGAGGCTCTGAAAATCAGAGAATTATTGATGTCAAAAAGACAAGAGATGCCGGAGAAATTGTATTCTGGCAAAACTAAGGAGGAAATGGTATGAAAATCGAGATTAAGAAGCTTAATGAAAATGCGGTAATCCCAACACGCGGTTCAGAACAGGCAGCGGGATATGACCTTTATGCTGCAACCACCGAGCCAATCACAATTTTGCCGCACGAAACCGTAAAAGTGGGAACAGGTCTTGCAATTGCCGTTCCTGATGGATACTTCGGTGCAATTTTTGCTCGTTCAGGACTTGCTGCAAAACAGGGACTTCGCCCTGCAAACTGCGTAGGCGTTGCAGACAGCGACTATCGTGGCGAATATATTGTGGCACTTCATAATGACACCGATTTTGAAAGAACCATTGCTCCAAAGGAAAGAATCGCTCAGCTTGTTGTTATGCCATACTTGGCAGTTGAATTTGATGAGGTAGATGAACTTTCAGAAACCGCACGAGGTGCAGGCGGTTTCGGAAGCACAGGACGATAAAAACTTTATCCAAGAATAAGGCTGACCTAAAGAGCCTTCTCTATTCTTGCGAGAAGCCTTGTAAAGCAAAAAGAAAACGGACACGAAAGTGTCCGTTTTAGTTTACTCTTATATTTCGCATTCTTACCAATTTTGGAATGTTAATCAAAATCTGCACTCCGGGGCAACTTTTTTCCACAATATCAAGGAATTCGCTTACACCCGAAAGGTCAAAATCTGTAATTGACATAAAGCAGTTCTCGTCATTTTTTGTACGGACAAATATAAAATCCATACGCTTTAAAACATTATCAAAATGCTTATCAATTTCAAGTCTTTTAAAAATTTCAGGATATTCTTCGTCAGAAAGATTTTTCCTAAGAAAACGGCGTGAACCTACAATAACCGAGTCTATATTTTCCATAGCGATTTCGCTTGTATTAACCTTTTCAGGAATGAAATCAGAAAAGAAGTTAGGCTTTTCAGGCAGAGTGTATGGCATTATGCCATTTTTCCATCGGGACAGTACAACCTTTTCACCATCTGTTGCGATAAAGGTAGGGAAACATGCGTTAATTCTTATGATAACAAATGAAAGGCCAAGAACAAAGGCCAATGCATACCATAGCGCAAACAGGAAGTTGCCGATAACAAGGCTGTATATACCAAGGACAAGTCCCAAAAGACATACCGAACCGACAACTGAAATTTTAATCACATGGTCACGGCGCACCTTGTCAGATATGGAAACTTTTGATAAATACTCCATAAAATACTCCTTTAAAAAATAAAAACATCGGGACTATTATAGCAGAAAAAACCCAAAAGGTCAAGTTATTTGATTTTCTTGGCTTCAAAGTAGAAACGCTTGTCCTCTGCTTCGCCCATAGAAAAGGTCTTTCTTGGCAGAGCTCCGTCAGAAATTACACCGCGGAAAAGGTCGCTTTTTTCCATGCTTGGTAATAAGAATCCAATAGCATTTTCGCCATTTGCAAGCTTTTCGGTAACATCAGCACCGTGGATATAGTCAACATTCACCTGTTTTTCATCAAGGAACTTCTGCAAAGTGCCGACACAAAGTGCAGATGGTGAGTTTTTTATGAAAAGGTCGCCCTTTTTGCCCTTATATGTATATTCAATATGCTGACCGCCGTTGTCGGTTTCTGCAGTGTCCGGATAGTATGCTTTAAAATCAGCAAGCAGTTTTTCAGGGTCGGTATCAAACACAACTCTGTGGATGGGCTCAAACTCCAAAGCTTCGTCATGTATGTTTTCAATCTCAACAAGGCAGAATCTTGCAGGGTGGTTTTCCTGCTCTTCCTTTGAAAGTGTCGGCTTTAGGTTTTCCCAGCAGGTTTTTGCTGTTGCTAGGGAATGGTTTCCGTCACCTACTGCAAACAAAAGGTTTCCTTCGGCATTTTCGTCAAGTTCTGCAATTGCTCCAAGCACTCGCTCTGCTTCAAAATCAGAAAGCAAGAATCCTTTTAGGTGACCGCTTTTTTGCATAAGGTCAAAATCATATATAAGCTCGCCTTTTTCCACCTGCTCAATGACGGTTTTTTCCTTATCGTCAATAAGAAGCATAACATGGGGAAGTTCTAAGGTGGCATTTTCGCGGATTTTTACCCGTGGCGGAATACGCTCTAAAACTGTACCCTCGGTTGCGCGGATTTTGCTCTTTGAACCCACAGAAAAATCGTATTCTTCAAGGTCAATTGCACCGATGATACCCTTTCTTGTTTTGCCGTTTGCCATGGTTCTTTCAACATAAATCATGGAATCAAGGCACTCTTCAAAAATACCGCCGGAAAGGTACTCTTCCATTGTTGCGTTTATTTTCTCGATTCGGCTGTCACCCTCTGACAAAAATGCTTCAGGGAAGACGATGTTAAGCGTTGACGGCTCTGCACCGACAAAAGCCTTGACCTCGTCCCAATATTCAGGCTGGGAAGTGTACTGGTCGCAGGCAACCACGCTCCACTTTGAAAAATCAATATCCTTTGGTATTAAAATATCAGCTTTTTTAAAAATATTCATAGCTTTACTCCTTAATGATGTCACAGGTTGTGGCATCGGTTACTTTTATCAAATCCTGTGGCGAAAGCAAGAGAGTTACTCCGCAAGTACCGCCCGAAACCGCCATTTTGTCGAAATCAAGACAGCTTTCGTGTATATATGTGGGGTATTTTTTCTTCATGCCAATCGGGGAAACACCGCCACGGACATATCCTGTTAAGGCTAAAAGGTCTTTTACATGGATAAGCTCCACCTTTTTGTTACCTGATGCCTGGGCTAGTTTTTTTAAGTCAACTTCACAGTCTACAGGCACGCATACTGCCATAACCTCGTTCCCTTTTGCAACTAAAGTCTTAAAGGACTGCTCACACGGTATTTCTGTAAGCTCTGCAATCTTAATGCCGAAGTTATCGCCAACCTCGTCCACCTCATATTCAATATTTTCAAATGGAATTTTGGCTGATGTTAACTGCCTCATCGCATTTGTTACAATTGGTTTCTTTTTCGCCATACTATCACCTATTTAAGTTCTACTATTGTAACGCCCATTTCACCCTCACCGAATTTACCCGGGCGGGATGATTTTACATATTTACTGTGCTTTAGCATGTCGCCAACCGCTTTTCTTAAAACTCCTGTGCCTTTTCCGTGGATAACGGTGACAGGGGAGATTCCTGCCAAATAGCAATCGTCAATAAACTTTTCAACATTCATTAAGGCTTCTTCAGGAAGCTGACCGCGAACATCAATCTCGGTTGATACATTTTTTGTTTTTGACTGGAATGCATTTGTTGACCGTACATATTTTTCAGTAATTTCCTTTGTGGAATTATCTTTAACACGCTCAAGGTTTGTAATGTGGACATCGGTTTTCATAATACCCGCCTGAACACGAACCATGCCCTTGTTATCGGGAAGTTTTAAAACAGTTGCGGTCTGATCCATATCAATAAGCTTTACTGTTTCGCCAATTTTCAGATTCTTTATAGGCTCGCGGTAAGTCTTTCTCGGCTGGGCGCTTTGTTTCATTGCCTTGTCAATGGATTCTTCACGCTTTTTCAGTTTTTCACGGCTTTTTTGAACCTTATCGGAGACATTGGCGGTTTTGCCCTCTATTCTCATTCGCTCAAGGTCTTTTATTATGGCATTGGACTCTTCCTTTGCCTCCATAATAATGATTTTTGCCTCTCGTCTTGCATCCTCTAAAATACGGGACTTGGACTCTTTTATTTTCTTTCGCTCCGCCTCAATTTCTGCCTTTAAGTCATAAAGCTCTGCCTTCATGCGTTTAGCATATTCCTTTTCCGACTGTGCTTCGCGTCTTGATTGCTCAAGGTCTGTTATAACATCCTCAAATTTAACATCCTCATCGCTCAAAATCTCATAAGCACGGGAAATAACGGCATCTGATAAACCAAGCCTTTTTGAGATTGCAAAGGCATTTGATTTTCCCGGGACACCGATTAAAAGCTTGTAAGTTGGTTGAAGTGAATCCACATCAAACTCACAGGATGCATTTTCCACGCCGTCGGTGGTCAGGGCAAATAGCTTTAATTCGCTATAATGCGTTGTTGCGACAGTTGATGCACCAAATGCACGAAGATGCTCTAAAACTGAAATTGCAAGTGCCGCACCCTCGGTCGGGTCAGTTCCTGCGCCAAGCTCGTCAAATAAAGCCAGGGAATCGGAGTCAACTTCTTCTATAATCTTAACAATCTTCACCATGTGTGATGAGAAAGTGGAAAGGCTTTGCTCAATGCTCTGCTCGTCGCCTATGTCGGCAAAGAACTTTTTAAACAGTGCTGCCTGACTTTCGTCGTTCACCGGAATATGAAGACCAGATGCTGCCATGATTGAGAAAAGACCGATTGTCTTTAGGGTTACGGTTTTACCGCCTGTATTAGGACCTGTAATAACCAAGGTATCAAAGTCGTCACCCAAAGAAATGTCGTTTGCAACAACCTTGTCTTTTGCAATAAGAGGGTGGCGTGCCTTTTTAAAACGGATAATGCCCTTGTCATTCAAAATCGGCTCTGTTCCGTTCATATCAAGGGATAGCTTTGCCTTACAGAAGATAAAATCAAGGCTTGTGACAATATCATAATCGGACAGAATAACCCCTGAATTTTCTGAAACTTCGGCAGATAATGAAGCCAGGATTTTTTCAATCTCAAGCTGTTCCTTGTTAATAAGGTCTCGGATTTCGTTGTTTAAATTAACCACGCTCATTGGCTCAATAAAAAGTGTTCCGCCGCCGCGGGATGTGTCATGGACGATGCCTGCAATTTCCGCTCTGTACTCGGATTTTACGGGAAGAACATATCTATCAGAGCGGATTGTAACGATTGGGTCCTGAAGATACTTTTTATAAGTTTCTGAGCGTATCATATTATCAAGACTTTCGCGGATTTTTGCATTCAGCGACTTCATTTTACGGCGGATTGCCAGAAGGTCAGAGGATGCATCATCGGCAATTTCCGTTTCTGAAAGGATTGCGGAATTTATGCTGTCTTCAAGTGGCTTCAGGGTGGTAATTCCATCCGCCAAACCATGAAGAATTTCCGCATCTTCGCCACTGTCGGCAATATAGGACTTGATTCTTCTTGCAACATATAAAACCCGTGATACAGAAAGTAAATCCAAAGGACTTAAAAGGCCGCCGATTTCTGTGCGGCGAACAGCGCCTGTAATATCACGAACGCTGAAATTAACAGGCGGATTTCCAAGCTTTAGGCATGTTGTAACAGCTTCCGTTGTTTCTTTCTGCGCATTCTGGGCATCAGATAAAGAGGCATGCGGAGTAAGAGCAAAAATTCTCTTTTTCACAGCCTCTGATTCGGTAAAGCTAGCAAGTTTATCTAAAATTTTGTCAAATTCTAAAGTTTTAAAAACCGATTTGTCCATTTTGTTTCCCTCCACCACCGTCGGTGGTCCCCCTCCTGAATCCTCCCACCGTCTGTGACGGCCCACATCCTTTAGGCAAGGAGGGCTATAGGAGAGGCTTGTTAATGCATATTTATCTTATTCTATTGTACCACTATTCCCAAATAAAAACAATAACTTTATTGCAAAAAACAGAATTCTGTGATAGAATAGTCCTATAGCGAAAGTAAAGGGAGAGAACAAAAATGTACAGATACGAAACACATCTTCACACTTGCCCTGTAAGTAAGTGTGCAACGGCAAGCATACGAGAGCATCTGGAGGTTTATAAAAACCTGGGATATGACGGAATTTTTGTAACCAACCACTTTTTAGACGGATCGCTTAATATAGATAAATCAAAACCATACGAAGAAAGACTGAACTTTTTCTATTCGGACTATGAAGAGGGCGTAAAGATAGGAAAGGAACTGGGGATAAAGGTTTTCTGTGGTATTGAAACAAATTATCTTGGCTCTGACTTCCTTGTTTACGGACTTTCAAAAGAGTGGTACCTTAAAAATCCGCAGATAATGGATATGCAAAAAAGTGAACAGCTTGAGTTTTTCATGGAAAACGGAGCGTTGGTAATCCACGCACATCCATTCCGTGAAGCAGGGTACATTGATCATATAAGGCTATACCCGAGAAGTGTTCACGGCGTAGAAATTGTAAATGCAACAAAGCCTGACTTTGAGAATGAAATGGCGAAACTTTATGCAGAAAAGTACGGCCTTATAGAATTTGCGGGAACTGATAACCACCATGTTAACGAAGATAAGCACAAGCTTGCAGGAATGGAGTCAGAAAGACCGATTAGAGATGAGCAGGATTTTGTGAATGCAGTGAAAAACGGCGAAATGAAACCATTTGTACTTGAGATATAAGGAATGAGAAAATGAACGCAACTAAATTAAAACAAAAGCTTGAAAAGAAATACCCATACAGAATTGAGCTTCACGCTCATACAAAGCCACACAGCTGGTGCGGTGAAGCAGAGCCGGAAAAACTGGCAGAGCTTTATGCCCAAAAGGGCTATGACGGTATTGTTGTCACCAATCATTTTATGGGCCTTTGCGACGGCAAGGAATACATTAAGGGCGAAACAAAGGAAGAACAGCTTGAGTTTTACCTTTCCGGTTACGAAAAAGCAAAAAAGGTGGGCGAAAAGCTGGGTTTAAAAGTTTATCTGGGCATTGAAATTCGCTTTTCAAAGGAAAACAATAACGACTATTTAATATACGGAGCGGACGAAGAGGTTGCTTCAATTTGCTATGACAATTTCAGGGAAGACCTTCAATATTTCAGAGAAAATGTAAAGCTTCCAAAGAGCGTATTTGTTCAGGCACATCCGTTTCGACCGGGAGTTGAACCTGCAGACTCAAAACTTTTGGACGGCGTTGAAACCTTCAATATGCATCCGGGACATAATCAGAGAGTGATTTTTGCCTGCAAGTTCGCAAAGGAAAACAATTTTAAAATAAGAACTGTGGGAAGTGATTTCCACCATATAAATCAGGGTCACGAGGGCGTTTCAGCGCTTCGCACAAAAGTTTTGCCAAGAGATTCATTCCACCTTGCAAAAATTTTGAAGTCCGGCGACTATTTGTTTGAAATCGGCGAAACTGCACTGGTTATGCCGTAAGAGGAAAATATGGATATTAAGTTTATGAAAGAGGCAATCCGTCAGGCGAAAAAGGCGGAAGCCATTGATGAAACCCCAATCGGAGCGGTAATTGTTAAAGACGGAAAAATTATTGCCCGTGGCTATAACAAGCGTGAAACCAAGAAAAATGCACTTATGCACGCAGAAATTATTGCAATTGATAAGGCCTGCAAAAAGCTTGGCGGATGGAGGCTCCCGGGATGCGATATTTATGTGACATTAGAGCCTTGCCCTATGTGTACCGGTGCAATAATTCAGGCACGGATAGAGAATGTTTATTTTGGTGCTTATGATGCAAAATCGGGTTGTTTGGGTAGTGCCTGCGACCTATCGGGCGTACTTCCGCATAAGGTTAAATCCGAGGGTGGTATTTTAAAAAATGAATGTGAAGAAATTTTAAAAGAATTTTTTAAAAAATTGAGAAAGAGGGAAAAATAAGATGAATTTCAATGAAAAAACAAAGAAAATCGTATGCATAGTTCTGGCGGTTGCGCTTTGCCTGCCGATTGCTTTAGGAATTATTTCCATGTTTTCTATGTAATTTTGAATAAAAAAACACCTTTTGGGAAAGTTATTTTTTGAGGAGGTGTTTTAGAATGAACTGTCAACCAAACGAAAGTATTAAATGTACTGTTGAAGAATGTAAATACCATTGCAAATCAAAGGACTATTGTTCACTTGACTGCATTACAGTAGGTACACATGAGCCAAACCCAACAATGAGCGAATGCACAGACTGTAAGTCTTTTGAATTGTCATAAGAAAACGGGAGGACAGGAAAACTGTCCTCTTTTAATTTAGGAAGAATAAAATGGAAAATAAGTTTAAATATACTCTTGACAATAAAAGATACCATACATGGAACTACCATTTAAACCG
>JAZNWI010000032.1:0-6098 GCA_045593305.1 Clostridia bacterium
CGTTTTCAAGGTCTATCATATAGTGATAGAATGTGAAGCCTCTGCCCTCTTCATCCCTTTTAATCATCTCATTTGCAAGGATTTCGTATTGACGGAAAAGCTCCGGCAAATCTGCTTCGGTAAGAGCATACGGGTCGGTTGGTGCGCATACAACAGGCTCCATGCTTAGCTCGGAAAATCCAAGGTCTGCCATGTGGAAAATGTCATTTGTAAAGTCCACATTATTGTGGGTATATGTACCGCGCATATAGTAGCTCTTGTCACCGCGTTTTTTAACAAATTCCTGGAATTTCGGCACTATGATATCATAACTACCGCGACCCTGATAGTCTTTTCTCAGGTGGTCGTGCACTTCCCGTCTACCATCAAGGCTTAAAACCACATTATCCATTTCACGGTTACAGAACTCCGTAACTTCGTCATCTAATAGCATTCCGTTTGTAGTAAGAGTGAATCTGAAGTTTTTGTTATGTTCCTTTTCGATTGATCTTGCATATGCCACAAGGTCTTTTACAACCTGCCAGTTCATAAGTGGCTCACCGCCGAAGAAGTCAACTTCAAGATTTCGTCTTGTGCCTGAATTTTGGATAAGAAAATCAAGAGCCGCTTTTCCAACTTCAAAGCTCATTAAAGCCTTTTCGCCCTGATATTTTCCCTGGCTTGCAAAACAATAACTGCAGTTTAGATTACAGGTATGTGCAACATGCAGGCATAGTGCCTTAACCACATTATTTTTGCTCTTTAGAACATCTGCCTTATCTTCGTAAATATCCTCACAGAACAAAAGCTTTTGCTCCTTTAGTGCTTCAACATCACCGATGCAGGCTAAAATATCGCTTTCGGTTAAGCTCGGATATTTTTCAAGTATTTTTGCTACAATTTCGTCTTTTTCGCATGTTTCATACATGCCGATAATGTCATAAGCCACCTCGTCCACAGCGTGCACCGAGCCGCTTAATGAATCAAGAACGATATTGTATCCGTTTTGTTTATATTGGTGTATCATATTTCTTTCCTTTTTGCAATAAATTTGCCGGCTGAAAACTCAACCGGCAACCTTTAATCTTATCTGTTTTCACATGGCTGGTTTGCCACACCGCAAGATGTTTTACAAGCTGACTGACATGATGTCTGACATTCGCCGCATCCGCCTTCGCAAGCTGTCAGGTTTCTTGTTCCTATTGTAACGATTCTTGAAGTATTCTCGCATGGCTGGTTTGCTACGCCGCAAGATGTCTTACAAGCTGACTGACATGATGTCTGACATTCGCCGCATCCGCCTTCGCAAGCTGTTAAATTTCTTGTTCCTATTGTCTTAATTCTGTTCATAAGAAATTACTCCTTTTCACATTCTGCTAATTTACATATATTATATCTTCTTTAATACAAATTGTCAAGTGCCTATTTTACAACCTTTACCTTATTTTCAGGAATATTTTGAAGCATTCCACCGCCCAGCTTAATGTATGTTAAAAGCAGGTTTTTTATCTCTTCCGAAATAACTTCACCCGGTACTATAATCGGCACTCCCGGAGGGTATGCAAAAACATAGCCTGCGGAAATTTTACCAAGACTATCTTCCACCTTGACCCATTCACATTCATTCTTCTTTGCTTTGCTTACTTCCATGGCTTTTTCAGGTAACAGGATTCTTATATTTACAGATTCCGTCCATTTTTCAGCCTCTTTGTCAAGCTTTAAAAGGCAGGTAGCAAGATATGAAAGCATTTCTTTTGTATCACCCATACCTGTCATTGCAACAACATATCCGGGAGCAGTCATTTCACACTCAATTTCCATTTTGCGAAGACCTTCGCAAAGCCATGGTCCGTTTTTTGTAAGAATTACAATTTTGGTTTTATCAAGTCCGAAAAAATCCCCGTCATTTTCTAAAATTTTAAGATTTTTAAGGTCATTGCATCTTTCATAAAAGTCATCAAGCACATTATTCCAGTTTTCAAATAATTCTTCCTTTTTGTCTTCAAGAAGATTTATGCAACCGTCTATTGACGCCATTAAAAGATAGGACGGGCTTGAGGATTGAAATACGGAAAGCTTGTCCGCCACCTTTTCACTATCCACAAAATTGCTGTTTACATAGCAAACAGCTGTTTGGGTAAGGCTTGGAAGAGTCTTATGCAAGCTTTCCACCGAAATATCTGCTCCAAGGCTTATGTTATCCGGTAAAAAATTCTCAGTAAAACCAAGATGTGCACCATGTGCTCCATCCACTAAAACAGGGATATTATTCCTGTGTGAAACTTGGCAAATTCCTTTAATGTCACTGGTTACTCCCTCATAGGTCGGGCTTGTTATTATCACAAGTTTTGCATCAGGGTTTTCCTTGATTGCATCTTCTATATCGCAAGGCTTAATTGAGCCTGAAATTCCTGTTTTTCTATGAATTTCCGGCATGACAAATGCCATATTTGCTTCCTGAAGCTCCAGTGCATTATATACTGATTTATGGCAATTTCGTGCCACAATAACCTTATCACCACGCTCAATTACTGCCGCAACACTTGCAAGGATTCCGGCAGTTGAACCGCCTACCAGATAAAATGCGGACTTTGCGCCACGAAGACTTGCCGCCTTTTTCATTGATTCATATATAATTCCCGAAGGTGCATGAAGATTGTCAAAACCCTCTATTTCAGTTATGTCAAGGTCTGCACCAAGTCGCTTCAAGTACGGTGCCAAAGCGGTATTCCGCTTATGTCCCGGCATGTGCATAGGTATTTTTTTATTCTGCGAAAGTCTGTCTATAATCAAGCCTTTATCTCCTCTTATTACCATTGTCTGCCTACAATTTTATTGTATCAAATAGTTTTTTACAAGTCAACTTCTATTGACAAAAATAGATGTGCGGTTTATAATTTTTATATGAATATTATGCTTAAAAGGAGTTTGAATAATGACAAAACGGGAATATGCAGAGAAACTTTTTGTAGAGGGCTATAACTGCGCACAATCGGTTTTTGGCGCATTTGCAGAGGATTTGGGCCTTGATTTTGAAACTGCCATTAAGTTCTCATCTGCCTTTGGCGGCGGTATGGGACGGCTTCGCGAGGTTTGCGGTGCTGTAAGCGGAATGTTTATGGTTTTAAGCGTAAAAGAGGGCTATACATCACCTAGCGCAAAGGAAGAGAAAATGGAGCTTTATAAAAAAGTTCAGGACTTGGCGGCGGAGTTTAAAGAAAAAAACAGTGGCACATACATTTGCCGTGAGCTTCTTACAAATGTAAATGTAACAACGGGACATATTCCTGAAGACAGAACTCCGGAGTATTACAAAACCCGCCCATGTGCAAAGTTTGTAGGCGATGCCGCAGAAATTATGGAAAATTATTTGAAAAACAGATAACAAAAAACTCACCGGAATCGGTGAGTTTTATTATCTGATATATCTTCTAAGGAATAGGGGAAATTGATTCAGAATTGACGAAGTTCACCATAAGGGTTACCCGCCGGCGTACTGATGTACGCCGAGTGGTGAGCTTCACCGATTATGGACAATTTTTACATTCCTTTTTTTGTTTTTGCTTCTTGTAGTTTTATGTGACGACGCATTTTCACCTCTTCAGACATTGGCTTGATGTCACCTGCTTTAGTTAATGCAACCTTTGTAAAGTATGGTCCGAAGATTTCGTAAATAAGTACTGCAAACAGTGTGATATTTCTTATAAGATTTCCTTCCTCGCCAAGCTGCATAGCTATTGAACACATTCCAAGGGCAACACCAGCCTGCGGGAGAAGTGTAATACCCAAGTACTTGCAGATATTTGATGAACAGTGAGTCGCCTTTGCACTTACAAATGTACCGAAGTATTTTCCAAGTGAACGGAAAATGATATATACAATGCCGATAATTACAATGGCCAGATCACCGAATACTCTAAGCTCAAGTTCTGCACCGCTTATTACAAAGAACAATGCAAAAAGCGGTGATGTCCACTTATCTGATCTTTCCATAAGGTCGTGTGACAAAGGACAGATGTTGCAGAATACAGTTCCAAGCATCATACATGCTAAAAGCGATGAAAATCCTACATGCACAGGTCCGATATGGAAATCAAGCATGGCAAGAGATGCCGTTAGTGCAACCACGCCAATTGTAAGGTTTAGACGGTTTGTATTTGAATTGAAAAGTTTTTCAAGCTGTGTTAAAACCCATCCCATTATAGCACCCAGTCCCAATGATGCCACAATTTCAACCAGTGGATTTACAATAATTGAAATCATATCAAGTGTTCCTGATGAAATTGTCTTTGCAATACCGAATGACACCGCAAAAACGATAAGACCTACCGCATCGTCAAGGGCAACGATAGGAAGAAGTAATGAAGTCAAAGGGCCCTTTGCCTTATACTGTCTTACTACCATTAATGTTGCCGCAGGTGCTGTTGCAGTAGCTATTGCTCCAAGGGTTATAACCTGTGGAAGTGTCAGTATATTCGGCATTAAAAGATGCATACCGTAAAGTGCCAAATCTACAAAAAGTGTTGCCACAAGTGCCTGAATGATACCTATAATTGTTGCCTGTTTTCCTGTATGTTTAAGGTCATCAAGTCTGAATTCGTTGCCGATTGAAAAGGCAATGAAACCAAGAGCAAGTTCTGATATAAGTGATAGTTTTTCCATTGCTTCTGAGGATGCAAAACCAACACCTTCGATACCCAACGCACCAAGGCAATACGGTCCAACCAAAACACCTGCAATTAAGTATGCCGTAACAGAGGGCAACTTAAAGCACTTAGTTAAACGCGTCATAATAAGTCCTGCTATTAAAGCTATTGAAATTGATAATAATGTCTCCATGATGTTTTACTCCCTTAAATGATTTTTGATATATATTGCATAACAAGCCCTACGAAAATACCTATCCCGTAAAGAGTTATTAAAATCCCTAAATTCTGTTTAAAGTTTTTATTCTGCTTAAAAAGCACTAAAAGTCCCACACCGGCTCCGGTGCAAAGACCGCCGATTAGTGAATAAACCGTTATTTTTCCTGCGAGATACAGTTCGGTTAATGCTACGGATGCGGCACAGTTCGGGATACTTCCAAACAATACTGCCAGAATGGTTTGCACAAAATTGTTTTCCGATATAAACTGCATAACCGGTACCAGCTTTTCGGTAAGCAACCCAATCAGCACATTTACAATGAAAATATATATAAATATTTTTGCCGAATGAATAAGTGCCGATTTTAAAATTCCGCCCTCACAGCTTTCGCAGTTGCCGTGGAAATGGTGGTGATGATGCTCCTCTTTTAGCTCTACCTTTTCTTTCCATACCAAATCAATTAAAAATCCGGAAATTACAGCAACTAAAAACTTTGCAAATATCACAAGTCCCAAATCTGCGATTTTATCAGGATGAGCAAGCATCAGCGGTATTGCCTCGTCAGAAGTTGCAATAAATATGGCAACAAGAGTACCAAGGCTTATGGCACGCCTTGCAAAAAGAGCTGCCGCAACAACAGAAAAGCCGCATTGCGGAATTGTACCAAGTAGCGCACCCAAAAGCGGGCCTGCTCCCTTTGATTTTGCAAAAAGGCCTTGCAAAAGTCCATTGTTTTTATGTTCAAAATATTCTACTAAAAGATACACCAAGAACAAAAATGGTAACAATCTTGCCGTATCAATCAGCGAATGAATAATATGCTCCATTATATAACGCCTTTCGTTTTCATAGAGTTAACTGACATAATTATGCCAAGCTTTGCAGATTCGTAAGTAATCCCGCCCTGCATATACACCATATAAGGCTCACGCATTGGTCCGTCTGCACTAAGCTCGATTGATGAGCCTTGATTAAATGCGCCGGCTGCCATGATAACCTTGTCGGAATATCCCGGCATTCCACTTGGAATAGGTGTGGCATAGGCATCAACCGGCGAACCTTTCTGGATACCCTCACAAAAAGCACAAAGTGCTTCCGGACTTTTAAGCTTTATAGACTGAATTATGTCGTGGCGTACCTCTTTTGATGATGGCTCAACGCAGAATCCCAGTTTTTCATAAACAGATGCACACAAAACCGCGGTTTTAAGTGCCTGGGACACCACATGGGGTGCAAAGAAAAGACCCTGATAA
>JAZNWI010000033.1:0-8204 GCA_045593305.1 Clostridia bacterium
ATCTTTTTATTTCTATACACATGAATTCTTTTCCTAATCATTCAGCCTCCGGTCTTCGTATCTTTTACTCTCCAAACCATGCGGAAATTAAGCCACTGGCTGAAAATATTCAATCCCGGATACAAGATATTACAAATGCGCACATAAATATTGTAAAATCAGCGGACAAAAGTCTTTTCCTTATGAAAAATCCGCCTATTCCCGCAATTTTAGTGGAATGCGGATTTTTATCAAACGCAAAAGAAGAGCAAAAATTACAGGAGGACGACTATCAGGCAAGGCTTGCCTGGGCAATTGCTGATGCAATAGAAAAGTATTATATTTTGCCATAAAATCAACCATTGGTTGATTTTTGACACTTTTTTAACGGAAAATACGACTTTTTTCCCTATTTTCTGTTGACCTTTTAATGTATAGGTAGTATAATAAGCTCATTATTTATAAAAAAAGTGAGGTAATTTTAAATGAGCAGAGTTTATAACTTTTCAGCAGGTCCTTCAATGCTTCCTGTAGAAGTACTTGAAAAGGCACAAAAAGAAATGGTAGAATACGGCAAGGCTGGTATGTCCGTTATGGAAATGAGCCACCGTTCCAAAGATTATGAAGAAATCATCAACGGTTGCGAAGCACTGGTTCGTGAGCTTATGCATGTACCTGATAACTATAAGGTAATGTTTTTGCAGGGTGGTGGATCAAGCCAGTTCGCTATGATTCCAATGAACCTTGGTAATAAGAATAAGAAGTGTGATATCGTAATCACAGGTCAGTGGGCTAAAAAAGCTGCACAGGAGGCTGAAAGATACATAACAGTTAATAAGATTGCATCATCAGCTGATAAGACTTTCTCTTACATTCCAAAGCTTGATAAGAGCACATTCTCAAAGGATGCAGACTACTTCTATATCTGCCTTAATAACACAATATATGGAACAAAGTTCAATGAACTTCCGGATACCGGTGATGTTCCACTAGTTGCAGATATTTCATCTTGCATCATGTCAGAAGAGCTTGATGTATCAAAGTTTGGTCTTCTATTTGCCGGTGCACAGAAGAACCTTGGTCCTGCAGGCGTAACACTTGTTATTGTTCGCGAAGACTTAATCGGTAACGCTATGGACATTACTCCAACAATGTTCAACTACCAGATTCACACGGATAATGGTTCAATGTATAACACACCACCTACATACGGTATCTATGTTATGAAGCTTGTTCTTGAATGGATTAAGGAACAGGGCGGCGTCAAAGCTGTTCAGGCAGTTAATGAAAAGAAAGCTAAAATTCTTTACGATTTCCTTGATGCATCAGAAATGTTCAAGGGTACAGTTGTTCCAGAAGACCGTTCACTTATGAATGTTCCTTTCGTTACAGATGATGAAGACCTTAACGCTAAATTCATTAAGGAAGCAAAAGAAGCAGGCTTTGTTAACTTAAAGGGTCACCGCTCAGTTGGCGGTATGAGAGCCAGCATCTACAATGCAATGCCTGTTGAAGGCGTTGAAAAACTAGTTGAATTTATGAAGAAATTCGAAGCAGAAAACAAATAAAAAGAGGTAATTTCCCATGTATGATATTTTAACACTAAACAAAATTGCTGCTTGCGGTCTTGACCAACTTGACAGCACAAAATACAATATTACAGATGATGCTACAAAAGATGCTGATGGTATCATTTTAAGAAGCTTTGCTATGCACGATATGGAGTTTCCAAAATCTCTAAAGGCAGTAGCAAGAGCAGGTGCAGGTACAAACAATATTCCAATCGACAAGTGTTCAGAAAAAGGTATTGTTGTATTTAACACTCCGGGTGCTAATGCAAACGCTGTTAAAGAATTAGTTCTTGCAGGTCTTTTCCTTGCATCCCGTGATGTTGTTGGCGGTATTAACTGGGCTTCTACCCTAACCGGCGACGATGTTGCAAAGCAGGTTGAAAAGGGCAAGTCAAACTTTGCAGGTTCAGAAGTTCAGGGCAAGACTCTTGGCGTTATCGGTCTTGGTGCTATCGGTGTTTTAGTTGCAAATGCTGCTCGTCACTTTGGTATGACAGTTATTGGTTACGACCCATATCTTTCAGTTGATGCTGCTTGGAAGCTTTCACACCACATTAAAAAGGCAAAGACAGCTGAAGAAGTTTACGCTGAGGCTGATTACTTGACAATTCATGTTCCGCTAACAGACGATACAAAGAGAAGCATCAATAAGGATACAATCGCAAAAATGAAGGACGGCGTTAAGATTTTGAACTTTGCCCGTGGCGAACTTGTTGATAACGATGCAATTAAGGCAGCACTGGCATCAGGTAAGGTTTCAAGCTATGTTGTTGACTTCCCTTGCGCTGATGTTTTAAACGAAAAGGGTATTATTGCTATCCCTCACCTTGGTGCATCAACCGGTGAATCAGAAGACAACTGTGCAGTTATGGCAGCTCAGGAAATTGCAAGCTACTTAGAAACAGGCGACATTTTGAACTCTGTTAACTTCCCTAATTGCTCACTTCCTATGTCAGGTAAAGGCAGAGTTTGTATTCTTCATAAGAATGTTCCTTCAATGCTTACACAGTTTACAACACTTTTTGCTGATACAAAGCAGAATATTGCTGACCTTATCAATAAAAGCAAAAAAGACCTTGCTTATACAATCATCAATACCGATGAAATCATTACAGATGAAATCGTTGATAAGCTAAATGCAATTGACGGAGTTTTAAGAGTAAGAGTTATTAAATAAATTACTATACTAAAATAGCAGAAGCAGTCGCTTCTGCTATTTTAATTTACTTTACCCAAAAAACCTTGACAAATTAAGCTTTTTATATTATAATTACCTTGTTGTGCTGTTGTAGCTCAGTAGGCAGAGTACATCCTTGGTAAGGATGAGGTCGGCGGTTCAATCCCGCTCAACAGCTCCACTTCGGAACAAGTTCGCTTGTTCCGATTTTTTATACAAAAAACGACAGGATATGTTCCCTGTCGTCTTTTTATTTGCTTAGAACTTTTTTGTAAATATTCTTCATAATTAAAGCATCTTCTGCCTGAGTCCCACAAGATTCACAGATTATTGTAGCACCAATATCACGTTCTGCCATGATTTCAGCCACAAAATCGAAATCAGGGCCATATATGTTGTCTTCATATGTCAAATGCTTTTTCTCGCCGCCTTTTGTGTATTCAATCTTTGAAAAATGTGAATGGAATACCTTTAAACGCTCATTTCCCAGTTTGTTTTCAATAGCATCAAAAATCGCTTCAAAATCAGCCTTTTCCTTAAGACCGCCTAATGTTCTTGCATTTAAGTGACCAAAGTCAATACAAGGCAGGAAACTGTCATCAACCCGGCAAAGCTCCATAACTTCGTCAAGATTTCCTAGCTGATTTATTTTTCCCATAGTTTCAATACAAAGTCGCACATCAGAAAATCCTGCATTTATCATTTCGCCCCGAACGATTTTAAGGCATTCTTTTGCCCTTTCTGTCGCTTCTTCCCTTGTCATTTTACCCAAGGCACCGCTATGGACAACAACTCTGTCACCCCCAAGATATTTCACAAGTTGTGCTGATTGCAGAATATAGTTTATGTTCCCTGCTCTTTTTTCTTCTTCGCCAGTTGCAAGGTTTATATAGTATGGCGAGTGTACACTCATAATGATATTGTGTTCCATAGCTTTTTCAGCTATTTTTCTGGCAGTCTGCTCTCCGCATCTTACTCCGTTTCCACACTGGTATTCATAGGCATCAAGTCCCATATTTGAAAGCCACTGTGGCATTTCCTCTGATGCCTTATGACCCTCATTATAAAAGCTGTCACTGTTACCGGCAGCACCGAATTTTGCTATCATATTTTCCCCTCCAGACCTTTCAAAACCGCTGTAATTGAATCCTCAACATCCATTTCTGTTGTTATCTTTATCTTTACATCGCAGTTATCATAAAAAGGCTTTCTTTTTTCAAATCTATCCAAAATCTGTTCTATGTCCTGACCTTTATTAAGAGGCCTTGTTCCGTCATCTTTAGAAAGTCTTGCCACAATAACATCAACGGACGGCTCCAAATTTACGATTGTGGCGTTTTTTCGCAAATTTACAATATTATTCTCATCTAGCACTACCCCGCCGCCTGTGGCGATTACTGTGCCTGATTCTAAAGATATTTCTTCTATCACCTGTGCTTCCACACGCCTAAAATATTCTTCGCCATATTTTTCAAATATTTCAGGAATAGACATATTGCATTTTTCTTCTATTTTCTTGTCGCTATCAACAAACTTCCTTCCAAGTTTATCAGCTAACAGCTTTCCTATTACAGTTTTTCCGCTTGCCATAAATCCGGTTAAGACAATATTTCTGTGAGCAAGTATTTCCTTTTCAATGCCGTCCGCAACAGAAAACGGCACATCAATCCCTGTAAAAATGCGATATGCCAAAATACCCTGAAAAATAAGCATAGCAAGTCCGTTTTCGCATCTAGCACCTGCCTTTTTGGCATCTTTTAGAAACTGTGTTTCCCATGGATTATATATCATATCCACACAGTATGTATCTTTTCCGATAAGGCTCAAATCTGAAAGCGGTGATATTCCTATGTTTTTCCCCATTCCAAGACTTGTGCAATTTATAATAATATCATAAGTGTCTCGGTCAATTTCAGTTTTAATTTCCGCTCCGGTGCAGTTTTTCACCTGCTCCTTTAATGCATAAAGTCGCTCTTTTGTACGATTTATAACCGTCAAGGACGCGCATTTTGTGGATAGATTAATGGCAACAGGCTGCGCTGCACCGCCTGCACCAAGGATAAGTATATGCTTGCCATCGGGATTAATTCCACGGTAGCAAAGCGCTTCATAAAACCCATCAGCGTCGGTGTTATAGCCAATAAGCTCCCCGTTTTTGTTAAGAACTGTATTCACCGCTCCGAAATACTTGGCATTCTGTGAAATTTTGTCCAAATACTTCATCACATTGAACTTATGAGGTGCCGTTACATTAAATCCCAAAACCCCATCAGTCTTAAGATTTTCTACAATTTCCTCAAGCTTCTCAGGCGGTGTTTCCACAGCCGAATATATATAGTCTGAATTCATTTCCCGGGAAATAAAATTGTGCATTAATGGTGAATAGCTATGCGCTATCGGGTATCCTATTACCGCCAGTTTCCTCATATTAGTCCATATCCTTTAAAACAATTTTCTCGAAGTATCTTTTTACCGCAAAAAACGGCGTTTCTTTCGCTTCAATCGGGTCAACCATAATGGTTAAAAGCCCTGCGCGTTTTCCTGCATAGACATCGGTAAACACCTGATCACCGATAAGAGCAGTCTTTTCTTTTTCAGCACCAATTTTGTGCATGGCTCTTTTTATACCAAATAGTAGCGGTTTTGCCGCATCGTTAACATAAACCGCACCAAATTCTTCTGCAAATTTTGCAACGCGTGCCTTGTGATTATTTGAAACAAAGGCATATTTTATTCCGCAATCTGTCAGCATTGATAGAAATGCCCTTGCGTTATCATCAGCCAAAGGGCTTGTATAGCTAACAAGAGTGTTATCTATATCCAAAAGCACATATGCTATCCCCTTTTCTTTCAAGGTGTCAGCAGTTATATCTTTAATTGATTTAAATCTTATATCAGGATAGAATTTTTTCAATGTTTTTGCCTCCAATTTTTACTCTACCATTATCTTCTATTTTACCACAAATTTTATTCTGTGTAAAGTTTGTATTTTTCTCTTTTTTAAGAAAATACTATTAAAAACTAAAGGAGATTTATATGAAAAAAACAGCGGATGATTCTTATACTGAGCAAGTTCAGATTTTAACGCAATCAAATATGAACGGTTTTGGCAGACTTTTTGGCGGTCAGCTTATGGAATGGATAGATATTGTGGCGGCGGTTACTGCAAGACGCCACAGCCAGCGGAATGTTACCACAGTTTTGGTAGATAGCCTTGAATTCAAGCACCCAGCCCGAGTTAATGACACTCTTGTTTTAACAGGAAAGATTGAAAAGGTTGGCACATCTTCTATGGATATTGCAGTTAATACCTACATTGAATACTTATCAGGTGAGCGAAAGCTTATCAATAAAGCTCGTCTTGTTATGGTGGCACTTGATGAAAACGACCGTCCCACCCCTGTTCCAAAGCTTTTGGATAAATAAAAAAGCTTTGGATAAAAGCCCCGGGCGTGAGACTAAGAAAGCAATTTTTAAATATATGTCGTTGCACATTACGAAATTTCCTATATTATAAAAAGACAGGTAACCTGTCTTTATACATTTTTAGGTAATTCTGTTTTAAGGTTTTGAAGGTGCTTATACTGTGGTGCTTTTGTCACCATAAACATATCATTTTCAAATGTAATTTCCGTCACCGACGCATTAACTGCCCAAGGAAGATTTTTCATACCTGAAAGCCCCATTCCAAGGCATCTTGCTGTCATGCATCGAATCGGCGTTGCATGAGTTGCAATGGCAATAGTCTTGCCCTCGTTTAGTATCGCTATCTCAAGAAGTTTAAAGTGTATTCTTTCCCATACATCCTTTACGGATTCACCATTTGTCGGGCAGGAGCTTCCTATATTGGTTTTCCACAGAGCATAGTCAGCATTTGTCTCCAAAAGGGTTTGGAACTTCTCACCTTCCCAGCTTCCTGCATAAATCTCACGAAGTCCCCTATCCGCTGTAACATCAAGTCCCATGCTATCAGCCACAATCTTAGCTGTATCAAATGCTCTTTTTAAGTCGCTTGCATAAACCTTGTCAACCTTGTAGTTTTCCTTAATAAATTCAGCAGTCTTTTGTGCCTGAAGTACTCCTTGCGGTGATAGGTCAACATCTGTGTGGCCCACAAATACTTTATCCGCATTTGCCACACTTTCACCATGGCGGATTAACAGTAATTTTGTCATATTATTTCTCCTGATTTCCTATTCATTCTCAAACATCCATTTAAGAACATACTGTATATACTCATCCCAGAACTCCCAGCAATGTGTTCCCTGGGATTCACGATATGTATAATCATAATCCAATGATTCAAATTTTTCCTTAAGCCTTACATTTGAATCATATAAAAAGTCTTCTGTTCCAACTCCCATAAAAATTCTTGGCTTTAATGGATTTTTGTTTGTCTCTTCCGCAAGAAAGAACAAATCTTCATCGTCCGGAATGTTTTTATCCTCGCCAAACACAGGTAGTAAAACTTCATCAAAATTTGGCACTTTAATATCGGCAACTGACGAAAGTCCCGCTCCGGCACAGTAAATATCCGGTCTTTTGAGTGCAGCTTTTAGGGCACCATATCCACCCATTGAAAGCCCCGCAATGTAAGTATCTTCACGCTTTGTTGAAACTTTCAAGAACTCACCTATAACGCTTGGCAGTTCCTCTGTTAAATATGAAAAATACTTCATGCCGTACTTCATATCAGTGTAAAAACTCTTTCCACCGCATGGCATTACTACACAAATTCCATAGTCTGCAGCATATCGTTCAATGGATGTTCTGCGAAGCCATATGCTATGGTCATCAGAAAGGCCATGTAAAAGATAAAGGCATTTATATTCCTTATCTTCGCTTTTTCCTTTAATACCTATTTCACCTTTTGTAAACTTCTGTGGCACAACAACATAAGCCTCTGTTTGCATTCCCAGCATTTGACTATAAAATTTTAATTCTATCAGTGCCATAACTTTCTCCTTTATATTAAATAAAGATTATACTCACATAATTATACTACTTCCTGCATAAAACTTCAATATTATTTTGCATTTTTTAATATATTGTGGTAGAATATAGATATAGAATACGAAAGAGGTACATACAATGCGAAAATCAGGCATTTTAATGCATATTTCAAGTCTTCCGTCCCCTTACGGAATCGGTACAATCGGCAAAGAAGCTTTCAATTTTATTGACTTTTTGAAGGAATCAGGTCAAAGCTATTGGCAAATTCTTCCTGTAAACCCAACCGCCTTTGGCAACTCACCATACCAAAGTCCAAGCGTGTTTGCAGGCAATACCCTTTTAATTGACCTTGACCTTTTAGTGAAAGATAACCTTTTAACAGAAGATGATCTTTTAAGTTTAAAATATGGGTATGACCCGAAAAAGGTTGATTTTGACACTGTTCGTGACACACGAGAGCTATTACTTCGAAGAGCATTCTTAAGTTTTGAGAAAAATGAAAAGTACACTCAATTTGAAAGAGA
>JAZNWI010000034.1:0-1599 GCA_045593305.1 Clostridia bacterium
AACACCGAAGTCGCATACTGCGCTTCAAAAATCAGGAGGACAAACCATGAATAATGTATCACAGAAACAGGAAAAAATCTACTTCGGATTGGACATCTCACAAAAAACAATTGAAATTTTTGCTTTGAAGGGTGAAAAAGGCGTATCTTTTGGTAAAATCCCCAACAATCAAGAGAGTTTAACTGAATTCTTTGCTCAAATTCCGGCAAACCCAGAAACAATAACCGTTGCCCTTGAAACCGGTACTCATTCTGCTTGGATCAACCGTTTGCTTGAATCACGAGGCTATGATGTTATTGTCGCACATGCACGGGATTTGGCATTCATTTACAAAGGTGATAAAAAAAGTGATCGTATTGATGCTGAAAAGTTGGCACGAATGGCCCGTGCAGATAAAAAGTTACTGCATCCAATCAAAGTAATAGATAAAAAAAGACAAGAAGATTTACTGGCAATAAAAGCACGCGATTTACTTGTTAAGCAAAGAACAGGTATCGTTAATGCTATTCGTGGGTTCCTCCGCAGTATGGGAATAGATGACAGCCCATACAGTCACGAAGTAATAAATGATATTTATTCTGAATTACCCCAAGAAATACAGGAAAATTTGCGTGGTTTATTTTCATCATTGACTGCCATTGACAATAACATAAAAGAATATGATAAACGAATCAGAAAAATTGCAAAGGATTATCCTGAAACAAAAATATTGCAGCAAATCAAAGGAGTTGGTCCATTGATTGCATTAAGTTTTGTTTTAATAATCGGAGATCCACATCGATTCAGTTCCCGTGAATGCAGTTCGTATGTCGGGTTAGTGCCTAAACGTGATCAATCCGGCGAAGTTGATAAACAGCTGGGAATATCCAAATGTGGCAACAAACTTTTGAGAAGGTTACTTGTACAGGGAGCGCAGTATATCATGGGACCATTTGGTGAAGAATGTGACTTAAAAGAGTTTGGAACAAGAATTGCTCAACGTGGAGGAAATATTGCCAGAAAAAAAGCAAAAGTTGCCGTTGCCCGCAAACTGGCAGTGACGATGTTGAGTTTATGGCGTAATCCGGAGATTCAATACGATCCGCATTTCAAAAAGAACCGTAAAAAACAATACGCATAAAATTACTTATGACATATTAATTAACCGACATAAGATAAGAAAATCAATCATTAAAAGAAGATTCTGAAGAATTGCTTTTTGTCCAGTCTTGATGATCTCGAAACAGCCCCCAATCTGATATTGCCAATATCATAAAAAAGATTGTTAGAAAAGATTGAAGACATCGGGACGGACATTTATCAGGCGTCGCTTCCTGGCAGAAGCATTACAGAACGCGAATAGGAGCAAGACAAAAGCAACCTTTGTGAATCATCTTTCGCTGATTATCCCATTATTTTACGATTTTTTTGCAAATAAAACTTGACAAACAGTCTCTCATAGGAGGGGCTGTTGCAAAACCTCAAAAAAAGGAGAGCAACAGCCTTTATCTATTGTTTGAGCGGAAAGTTGGTGGTATAATAAGTCATGACAGGAGAAAATCATGGCTTATTTTACAAGTTCTCAGGGTTATTTGTTCCTTTGCTCAGACATTCCGTTTG
>JAZNWI010000035.1:0-4512 GCA_045593305.1 Clostridia bacterium
TGTTAAGTTACCAACTGTAATAGTTGTCTTTTCTGTAGGAGCTGGAAGTGGATCAATTTCTTCTGTCTTTGTTCCACCACATACTGTACATGTGTATGTCATAACGCCTGCTTCTGTTGTTGTAGGTTCTTTTGTTACAACGCCTGCATCCCATGTATGTTCGCCTGTTGCTGGGATTACTTCTGTGTATGTATCATCGCATACTGTACATGTAAATGTCTTAATTCCATCTTCTGCACATGTTGCAGCCTTTGTTATAACACTCTCATATACGTGCTCATGCTCTTCTCCCTCAATAGTTACTTTACCGTCTACTGCTAAAGTTTCTATATCCACAAAATTAAGTCCACAAGCAGTTACAACTGTCACATCAATTTCGTAGTCACCGCCTGTTGCTGTGTCTGCTACTACAAATCTTAGCTGTACAATTTCACCATCTGTGTTATCTGGTTCCATAGCATCCCATGGGAATGTTATATCACCTGGTGTATGGTTTGATCCTGGCTTTGTCATGGTTAAGCCTGGCAATGCTGCACCTTTGGTTGCACCCTTATAAGTAAGAACGCTTGCGTCATACTTAAAGTTCAGTGTCAAGCCCATCAAACCTGTCTGGTTTTCGTTCCATTCGTCATCATCGCCGTTATTTGCGATGCTTACCGGAACTGTAATCGTGTCTCCGGCTTTTGCCGTAACACTACCAACCGTGATGGTTGTCAGATCTTCTGCATTAACTACCGGCACAGCTATGAATGAACTTGCAATCATGCATAGTGAGAGTAATAATGCAAAAATCTTCTTACATTTCATGTCTCTTTCCTTCTTTCTTTATTTATTTAGCTTAAAAAAGCTTAGAGTATAAGTATTATAACACAATTTTTTCAATTTGTAAACATTTTTATTATATAAGAAATAAAAAAATCCGAAAATTTTCATTTTCGGACTTTTTACACATTATATTCGTTCATTATTTCCTGTACCATATCAAGCTTTTGGCCACGACTTTTGTCGTCTGAAAGCACCATTTTTATCTTCCCAAGTGTCTTCACCGCCTCACTATCCACAGTTTTCCACAAATCCACATCTGACAAGCTCATTCCCTTTGCCAGAATTTCCCCCATAACCTTTGCTGTAATTTCATTCTGGAATTCCACTCCTATCCCTCTTTCCTTTTTTCTATTTTAATTACACAACAGGTCATATCATCAGAAAATTTTGCCCTTGCTTTTGCACCTTCAATGATAAGGTCAGCAAATTCCCAAGGCTTTCTTTTTTCCAAAAGCAAAAGCTTTTTTATCCAATCACTTTTTAAAACCCCGTTTCCTGCTTCACTTACACCGTCGGTCACCATGACAATAATATCCCCTATTTCCGCTTTGCATCTTACTGCCTGAGTTTCAATATTTTCAAGTATACCCACAGGTAGTGATTTTGATGATATGATGCCTATTTCTTTTTTTCTTTTTATAAAGCTTTGCGCACTTCCGATTTTCAAAAACTCGCAATCGCCTGTTTTTGTGTCTATTTCAAGAATATCTACCGTTGAAAAACTCTCCTGATCAGCTTTTAGTGCCAATGCTGAATTTATCATACGAAGGCTGGTTTCCTTATCAAATCCTGCCTTCAAAAATTTTTCAAAAAGTCTTGCAGTCAGCCTGCTTTGTTGCATAGCTTCATCCCCTGATCCCATTCCGTCACAAAGAATTACGAAGAATTTGTTTCCTCTCTCAAAATATATAACAGTGTCTCCCGATACACCGGATCCTGTTTTAGATTCTGTGCGGACCGTCACCTTTGGTGCATAAGTCCTGACCGCGTCATCATATTGTGTTTCACCGGTTTCTATTTCTTTCGATAAAAGTTCTATAACATTGGAAATTTCGCTATACTGCCTTGCCATAATGTCCCTGGATGACTTTGCAGTACCTTTTGATATGGCGCTTTGTTTATAAAGCTCATAAATGTGTCCAAATTCGTTTAAAAATCGTTCACTGCGAAGACAAATCTGCCCAAAACCCACCGGCATATTGGAAAGGTCACAATATCCGTCCTCTTCCATAGTTCGCCAGATTTCTTCCATCTGCCTGTGGTTTTTCCCTTGTTTTTTACAGGTTTCAAACAGGGAACAATCCTTGCAAACTCTGGCGCATACCTTCTCAAATATTTCTTCCCTGTCTTCACCTCTTCCCTCAGGGGTTGCCGTCACACCGTCCGCCAGACCACATACTGCACGGGCAACTGTTTTTAATTGTGTGGCAATTTTGTTTTCGTATGATTCTTCCTGACTATACTCTGCCTCAAACTGTCTGTTTATTAGTCCGCTTATCTTATAATGAATGTTTTCAGGCAGAATCACAAAAGCAAGAAGTGGTACAAGAAGATCAAAAACCCCCGCACCCATCAGTGTTCCTCCATAAAGAGCACTAATACAAAGTCCTGAAAGAAAACCTGTTGCAACTCCAACTTTTCCATACACCGAGAGCATAGAGCCAAGAGATGCACAAACACTGAATGCGCCAAAAAACATGACAGCATCCTTTGATCCTGCTGACATTACAAAAGCAAGAACTCCTGAAGTAAGCGCTGCAATTGATAGTTCGCAGGCATAGGAAAATGAAAGAGCTGTAAAAATAGCGCAAAATACTGGAAGACTTACATTAGCATACGGGATTACTGTTCCCTGAACACCGCTTAAAATGCTGCCAAAAATTATCATCTGAGCAAGCCTTGACATTGTTGATTTTTCGTCTAAATATGTGAAAACCCAAAATAACCCTGCCGTAAGAATTGCTTCCGAAAAAACCATAGCTACGCCGATTGGGGTTATTCCTGAAAACAATTTTATTCCTGAAATGATAGCCATCAAAGTGCCAAGCAATATGGCTCGCTTTTTTACATTGGTTATTTTTTTGTAGAAAGAGAGCATATAATATAAGAAGAAAGTCAGTATATACTTTATTGCACCCGCTCCCGCATTGACCATTCCAAAGCACAAGCCGATAAGTGCTATATACCCGCTTTTAATTGGAAAAGTAGCGGCAAAAGCAATTCCTAAGGGCGACATTCCAAAAACTCTACCGCGGGATAATATTATAAGCACAATTCCCTTCAAAAGTTCCGATACGGTTGGTAATACAAGTGTTTTTTCATTAATCTTAGGTATGGATATATTCATTTTCTTTTCCCCTTTTGTATATTTTCCTTGTATGAGTATATTGTATCACCAGTCTCGTATATAACCTGCCGAAAGGTGTTGTCGTATTATGATAAAAAACTGACAAAAATACTACATTTGCTTTACATTTCGACAAAATATATGGCGGGATATAGCTAATAGTGCTATAATATGTAACATGGTGACGGGAGGTGCTTCCATGAGAATTTTAGTTTTTTCTGATTCACACAGGGATATTGAATCTTGCATAAGAGTAATAAATAATATTGTAGGCGTTGATATGATTCTTCACGCCGGCGACCATATTTCGGATGCCAAAGAGCTTTGCCGTATGTTTCCCCATATCGCTTTTGAATATGTTCCCGGAAACTGCGATTTCTCGGCAGATGACCAGGAAGTTGTAGTTGAAGCCGAAGGAAAAAAGATATTTTTAACTCATGGTCACGGATATTCCGTTAAGTATGACGACTCATATTCTGAACTTTTAAAAAGAGCGGAATCCTTAGGATGTGACTGTGCAGTTTTCGGTCATACCCACCAAAGCCTCTGCGACCCAAGAAAAAAAGTTATGCTACTAAACCCTGGGAGCATTAAAAACGGGACCTATGGCGTTATTGAAATTGAAAATGGTGTATTAAAAGCAGCTATTTGTAGCTTATAACACAGTATATTGTGTTATGTTGTACCCTTTTTCTACAATATGTTGTATTTTTCGCAAAAAACATATATGCACCTTTAACAACAAGTAAAATTTGATAACACGACTTTTTGTCTGTGTGAACAAAATTCGTATTTTCCTTGATATTATGCTATTTTATGTTCACATAAACCGAACATTTTTTATACACAAACCTTTTCTTCTATAATGAGTACAAATCCTCTTGTTACCGTTCTTGACATGCCTTATAATAGGAATTGGCATAAGAAACGTTTGTAAAACAGGGGATTTTTGTGGAGAAAATACCATTTATACTACGCTTTTGGAGAATCGGCATTCTGACAGGCTTTATATCCTTTCAGGATGCCCTTTGTCTTTTTTTAAACATGTATATGATAAAAAATATGCCTGCTAATGAAAAAAATATAAAAAAACTCTTGACAAACCCAATTTAAATGAATATAATAAGAACGATGTCTGTATTTTTGTGGTGTACAAAAATGCAAGAAGAATAGATTTCATTATATCGGGAGGTGTTCGTAATATGAAGAGAACTTATCAGCCTAAAAAGCGCCAGAGAGCTAAAGAACACGGTTTCAGAAAGAGAATGGCTACTGCTTCCGGCAGAAAGATTTTAGCTAAAAGAAGATTAAAGGGCAGAAAAAAATTGTCAGCATAAAAT
>JAZNWI010000036.1:0-1746 GCA_045593305.1 Clostridia bacterium
TTTTTTAAAAAAATGCTTGACAAATAGCATTCTTGCTGATATAATTATTTCTGTTGTCACGTATTGTGTCATTTGGGAGTATAGCTCAGCTGGGAGAGCGTCTGCCTTACAAGCAGGATGTCACAGGTTCGAGCCCTGTTACTCCCACCAATAACACTTTATATTATATGTGGCCCGGTAGTTCAGTTGGTTAGAACGCTAGCCTGTCACGCTAGAGGTCGTGGGTTCGAGCCCCATCCGGGTCGCCAATTTTTTTTGTGACGATATTTGCCTCTGTAGCTCAGTCGGTAGAGCAAGGGACTGAAAATCCCTGTGTCGGCGGTTCGATTCCACCCGGAGGCACCATCATAAATGCGGGAGTGGCTCAGTGGTAGAGCGTCACCTTGCCAAGGTGAACGTCGCGAGTTCGAATCTCGTCTTCCGCTCCATTTCACAAAAGACGCTAATAACGCGTCTTTTGTACTAAACGGCACCATAGCCAAGTGGTAAGGCAGAAGTCTGCAACACTTTTATGCCCCAGTTCGAATCTGGGTGGTGCCTCCAAGTCGGAACAAGCTTTGCTTGTTCCGCTTTTTTTGTGCTTTTTAAAGTGTAACCCTTCTAATAATTTCCTTGCTTTTTTACATACACTCTGCTATAATTGAGATAATACTAAGGCTATGAAAGGAGTTACCTTTTATGAATATAATCATTGTTGGCTGTGGCAAAGTAGGCCAAAAGATCGCTGAAAAACTAAGCCAGGAAAATGAACATAATATTACTGTAGTTGATGTGCGACGCTTCAAAGTTGAAAACATCATCAATGAATATGATGTAATGGGTGTTGTCGGCAGTTGCGCCGATATTGACATCTTAAATGAAGCCGGTGTCGAAAATGCTGATATCCTTATTGCAGTTACCGGTTCTGATGAGCTTAATCTTTTGACATGCCTTATGGCAAAAAAGGCCGGCGAATGTCAGACAATAGCCAGAGTCCGAAACCCTGAATACAGAAAATCACTTCCTCTTTTTAAGGAGGACTTGGGTCTTGCTATGATTATAAACCCTGAACAAACTGCAGCTATGGAAATGGCGCGTGTTCTTCGTTTTCCAAGCGCTATACAAATTGATACCTTTGCAAAAGGCAGGGTTGAAATTCTTAAATTCAAAATTCAGGACGGCTCTCCTCTTCACAATATAAGTGTTATGGAAATGAGCCAAAAAATTGACTCCAACATTCTTATCTGCGGAGTACAGCGCGGTGAAGATGCCATCATCCCTGGTGGTGACTTTGTGCTTAAATCCGGCGATATCATCAGCATTGTGGCACCAGCCAAAAGTGCCGGTGAGTTCTTTAGCAAAATTGGCGTAAAAACCAATCGTGTAAAAGATACTATAATCGTAGGTGGTGGCGAAACCGGTTATTACCTCGCAAGCATTCTTCTTCGTTCCGGAATTAAAGTCAAAATCATCGAAAGAGACCCAAAGCGTAGCGAAGAACTTGCAGAAATGCTTCCAAAAGCTACTATTATAAACGCTGACGGAACGGAAAACCGTATTCTTTTGGAAGAAGGCATTGAGTTTGCAGAGTCCTTTGTGGCTCTTACCAATATTGATGAAGAAAACATTCTTCTTTCACTTTTTGCAAAAAGCAAAATGAATGGAAAGCTTGTTACAAAGATAAATCGTATCGCATATGATGAGGTTATTTCAAATCTTGACCTTGATACTACCATTTATCCAAAAAACATCACTGCAGAATACATT
>JAZNWI010000037.1:0-3015 GCA_045593305.1 Clostridia bacterium
GCGGTAAGCGTGTCCAACAAATCCTCAGCCACCTGCAAATCTTCGATTGTAGCCTTCTCCGATTTCATTGCCAACAAAATCGGGTCGTGTATTACTTCTTTAACCATATTTTTCACCTTAGTTCCGCAATCAATTGATTTAATTATACCACCCTCACAAACAAAAAAGCAACAGTGAAAATACTGTTGCTTGTGTTCGATAAATTGGAAATTTGCATAAAAAGTCGCCAGTCACCAGTCGCCAGATGCCAGTTTTCGAAACAGAAATTGAATCATTCTAAATACTTTTAGTTTGGTTTAAACAAATTAAGAAGAATAAAGCTGTCGTTCCAATGCTGGTAGCTGGAGACTGGCAACTGGTAGCTTCACAAATTCAAGTTTGTCTATTTGAATTTCGAATAATTTTGTCTGATTACTTATGTTTTATAATTCTAAACCGGACTCATAAATTATTTAGAAGTTACTTCACAATATTCACCGATGATAAACCTGATTTCCGGGGATTGAATTTTATTTCCGTTAGCTGTAATACCGTCAAGTTCAACCTGAACTGTGTTTGTGTCGCTGTTTGTACCGGCGATTTTCGGGCTCATATATGAAGTGTAGGAGATATTTTTGAAAACGACATTTTTAATCTCAAAATTCTCTGCTTCTTCATCATAAATCTTCACAAGAATCGGTCTGCCTTCATCACGGAATATTTCAATATTTTCAAAAAGAACTCCGTCGATACTGCCCTCGGTCTGCTCAGCTACAACAACAAGTGAGCCGATTCGGTCATTATCCCATATACCGTCACGGTAAATTACGGCACAGTCACGGAAAGCTACATCAGAAATTTTCTTATTGACTTCGCCCGTGATGCCGAAGCACCTTGCATACCCGCCCCAGGCAATGCAGTCTGTGAATGTGATATTTTTGCTGTCCATTGTACCGCCGAGAGCCTTCACCTCAAAGGTGTCATCTGCCACTCTCGCAAAGCAGTTATCAACGGTTACATTGTGGCTGTTGCAGATGGCAAAGCCATCGCAGTTACCACGATTACCTATGATATCTACATTGTCAATACTGACATCGGTGCAACAATAGGAGATAAACGACCATTCGGGCGAGTTTATGATTTTTACTCCGCTGACATTTACATTATTACAGTTGGTGAAAACAACGCCTCTTCTCTCTCGTCTGTCAAGTCGGGTCATATCTATTACACCCCTACCTGCAAGGGTTATGTTGTTGCAGTTGTAAAAATTTATAAACGGATACCTTGTAAGCCCTATAGCATTATCTCCCGGTGCAGTAGGCTCAAGATATTTGTCTTCATCCTCGGCACAGTCAATATCATAAAGGTGGTTTGCAATCACATAAGCACCTTCACGAAGATAAATAACCAGATCATTGTGTGCAACGAGGTTAACATAGTCGTACTGATACACACCTTTATCAAGAACCCAGACATTATCCTCTCCGTATTCCTCTATGTATGCTGCAATTTCTTTGTCCTCATCAACCTTTTCACGTACCATGAGAGTATAGCCGTAATATTGGTTTGCGTCGTTGAAAAGGAAGGTATAGATGCCTGTTTTATTGATTGATGCTGTTACGGTGTTGTCTTTACACTCTGCCTTTACACCGTGTGATTCAGGTAACACAATGGCATTTTTAAGCACAATATCAGCACCCGTTATCTCAATGTTGAATGAAAACTCTTCGCTTGAATCAACATAAATTTCGGAGAAGGAGTGTAGCGTCCCCGTATCGTCAACGCGTATGAAAACGACCGAAGCATAAACAGGGATTTCCTCTCCGCTTACCTTTGCCGTGTAATAAGGCGATATTGTTATACCGTTTATATCGTCATATCCGCCGGACTGCACATATTCAGGCAGCTGAGCTGAGGCTCTGCCTACAAGCTCCTGCTCGGTAAGCCCTGCCTCTTCAAGAGTGATTATTGCCTCATCGGGATATTCAAGATACGAAAAATCAAAATTCTGACTTTCGGGATAAACCGTTGCAGGAAACATCAGATTTGAACAAAAAATTGAAACAGTTGTGAAAATTGTAAACAAAAATTTAACGATAGCTTGCATTATTTTTCCTCCTATTATCTACGCCAATGTTTACTTGTATCTATAAATTTTAATTTGTCGAAACAATTATATCACACATTTATGAAAATTTCCACCATAATAAAAGGGTGCCACCGCAGTGCCCCCCATAGCAAACATACTCAGTTCGAAAAATTGGGATTTGTTTATTTCTTTGTTTTTATTAATTCACCTATCATCTATTAATTCACCTATCATCGCACCGCCTATAATACAAACAGCACCAATAATTTGAATTATAGTCATTTTTTCACCAAGCAAGACTGTAGCGAAAACAACTGCCGAAAGTGGTTCAAGATAACCGCATACTGCTACTGTTTGCACGGGTAATTTTGAAAGTGGTGAAAAATAGAGATAACAACCAATTCCTGTGTTTATAATACCAAGTATCAAAATCCAAACCCAAGCGTTTGCAGGTGCATTGATAATAATTCCTTGCTTAAAACCCGTGAATATAGCCACGGTCAAGAAACTAACCACAAGTTGTATTACGGAGTTTTCCATTCCACTTATATTTGGGGATTGCTTGTTAAGTGTTACCATAAAGAAATACATTACAGCTGACATTGCACCGCAGAACAGACCCCAAGGGTTGCTCTTGCCAACTGCATTACCGTTCACAAGAAAAATACCAACAAGCACCGTTGTAAAGCCTAATAATTTAGGGGTAGTCAGTTTTTCACTAAAGATAATCGGTGATAATATCATCACAATAACAGGACCACAATAATAAAGTAACGACGATAAGCTTACACCTATCTGCTGATATGCTTCATATAGGAACATCCAACTTGTTCCCATTGCAATACCTGACAAGGCAATAAAAACTGTGTCTTTCTTATATTCTTTTATATGAAATTTACCCTTACCAATTAAGAAGAGGATAATCAAAAGGATACTGCCGATTAGTG
>JAZNWI010000038.1:0-2493 GCA_045593305.1 Clostridia bacterium
ACCCTTTTTCACGTTTATTTTTACATTCTTATATACATCCGAAACCCTGAAATATACCGTAACTTCTTTATTCTTTGTTATTTCCTGAGGAACGGTGTATCTGATTTTTCCATCTGTTTTGATTTTAACAGATGTGGTTTCACCTTTTTCACCATTTATGTATTCTGCGGCACTCTTACCTGCAATTTCTGCCTCCTGTGACACGAAATCTACAAGGTCGTGAACATGAAGCACGTTTCCGCAGGCAAATATTCCCGGAACTGAAGTCTGTCTGTCCTGATCCACCACTGCACCGCTTGTTATATTGCTAAGTTCAACGCCGGCGCTTTTGGAAAGCTCATTTTCAGGGATAAGTCCAACAGACAATAGAAGCGTATCACATTTAATATATTCCCTTGTTTCAGGAATTGGTCTTTTGTTTTCGTCTACCTTTGCTATTGTTACGCCTTCTACTCTGTCTTTTCCGTGGATTTCCATCACAGTATGACTAAGCTTTAAAGGGATATCGAAGTCATTAAGGCATTGCTCTATATTTCGTGCAAGACCACCTGAGTACGGCATAAGCTCACATACTGCGTGTACCTTTGCACCCTCCAGGGTCATTCGCCTTGCCATAATTAAGCCTATATCGCCGGAGCCTAATATTACAACATCTTTTCCCGGCATATAGCCTTTCATATTAACAAACTTTTGCGCCGTTCCTGCGCTGTATATTCCAGCGGGTCTGCTTCCTGCAATGTTGAGTGCGCCTTTAGAACGCTCTCTGCATCCCATAGCCAGGATTATTGCCTTTGCCTCAATCTGGAATATCCCCTCTTGTGAATTTGTTGCTGTTATTATTCTGTCGTCGGTAATATCCAGCACCATTGTATTAAGCTTAAAAGGAATCCCAAGTTCACGCACTCTCTTTTCATATCTCCACGCATATTCAGGCCCTGTCAATTCTTCACCAAACCTATGCAGTCCAAATCCGTTATGAATACATTGCTGAAGTATGCCACCCAAATTATCGTCACGCTCTAAAATCAAAATATCTCTTATACCGCTCTCGTATGCGGCAACGGCTGCGCTCATTCCTGCAGGGCCACCGCCGATTATTACCAAATCTGTCATCTTTGCTCCTCCTTGGTTTTTCCGAAATTGATTCGGGATACTCCTCCAAACTTGGTTACATCTTCATACGGAATAGCCATTTCCTTTGCCAGAAGTTCAGTTATATATGGACTACAAAAACCTCCCTGACATCTGCCCATCTGGGCACGGGTTCTTCTTTTTACGCCGTCTAAATCATGGGCTTTTGGATTCGTACGTATTGCATCAAGTATTTCGCCCTCGGTTACTGTTTCGCATCTGCACACAATTCTGCCGTAGGAAGGGTCTTTCTTAATTATCTCATTCTTTTCTTCAATGCTTGCCTCACGGAATGCGTGCATAGGCTTTCTTATTGGATTATAGCCCTCTTTTTCATTAAGTTCTACACCCTGTTCTTTCAGCATATCTAATATGTATTCCGCAATTGCAGGCGATGCCGAAAGTCCCGGAGATTCAATCCCTGCTGCATTGATAAATCCACATTCAGGTGATGTGATAATGAAATCACCTGTATTTCCGGTTGCGCGAAGTCCGCAAAAGGAAGTAATTGTCTTATTAAACGGTATGCCGTTAACATTTTCTCCGGCTTCATCTATTATTTTTGCAAAGCCCTTTTGAGTTGTGGATTTGTCCTCTTTATCCTCCATATCAAAAGATGTTGGACCTGTCAAAAGGTTTCCGTCAACCGTTGGTGTTACAAGAATACCCTTACCCATCTTTGATGGTGTGCGGAAAATCGTATGAGAAACAAGGTTTCCGCATTCCTTATCAAGCAATATATATTCACCACATCTTGGGTGAACATCAAAGGAATTGTCACCCACCATTTTTGCTATATCATCCGAATGAATTCCTGCACAATTTATAACAAAGCGTGCAGTTATTGTTTCATTATCCGATTTTATTTCATAGCCGTTATCAGTTTTGGTAAGGGCTGTTACATTAAAATCCAACTTTAATTCTGTGCCGTTATCCATTGCGTTGCCGATTGCAGCGATAGTCAACTCGTATGGGCAAACTATTGCTCCTGTTGGCGCATACAAAGCACATACCACATTATCTGATATATTTGGTTCAAGTTCTTTTAGTTCAGCTTTTTCAATAATCTTTAAATTACGGACACCGTTTTCCTTACCTCTTTCAAAAAGGGTATTTATCACAGCTCTGTCGTCATCATTAAAGCCAATGACCAAAGATCCGTTTCGCTTATATTTTACACCAAGCTCACGGCATATTTCCTCCATCATTTCCGAGCCTTTTACATTAAGCTTTGCTTTTAAAGAGTCTTCCTCTGCGTCAAAACCTGCGTGAACTATGGCAGAATTTGCCTTTGTTGCACCCATTGCAACATCATTTTCTTTTTCTAAAATACACGTCTTTAAATTGTATCTGGCAAGCTTT
>JAZNWI010000039.1:0-8470 GCA_045593305.1 Clostridia bacterium
AAAGGGAGGATTTGAAATTATGAAGAATTTCAAAAAAGTAATTTCCGTAGTTATGGCTTTAGCTATGATTATCAGCTCATTCACAGCTGTTAGCGCTGCAAAGTTCGCTGACGTTGCTGACACAGCTGCTTATACTGAAGCTGTAGAAGTACTAGCAGCTCTTGGCGTTGTTAACGGCGTTGCACAGGAAAATGGTACTTTTAACTTTGAACCGGAAAAATCAGTAACAAGAGCAGAAGCTGCTACAATGATCGTTGGCGCACTTAACCTAGCTGACGATGCTAAGGCTGCTGCTGGTACATCACGTTTTGATGATGTAAACTCACAGGCTGCTTGGGCAGCAGGTTTCGTTAACGTAGGTGTGGCTCAGGGCTTCATCAACGGTTACGATGCTACAACATTTGGTCCACTTGATAACGTTACATATGCTCAGCTATGTGTAATGCTTACTCAGATCACAGGTTACGGCGACTACGCTAAGGCTTACGGCGGCTGGCCAACAGGCTACACAACAATGGCTGCTTCAACAGGCATTAACAAGGGCGTTGCAGTTGCTAGCGACGAAGCTCTAACAAAGGGCCAGGTTGCTATGATGATCTGGAATGCACTTCAGACTCCACTACTAGGTGTTCATGAATATGCAATCAATGGTAACGTTTACAAGCCACAGAATGGTAAGGACGATACAGAATACAAGACACTTTTCACAGAAAAGTTCGAAGGTTTCACAGCTAAGATCACAATCGACAACACACCTGTTCTTTCAGGTGCTGATGAAAGAGTTGCTGATATCACAGTTGTAGAATCAGATTTCTGGATGCCAACAGAAAAGGCATACCCACAGGCTGCTAACAGCAATAACAGTGCTCCACTTAACGCAGATGGTACACTTGATGTTTCTAACATCGAATTCATCGAAAGTGTTGACGTAAACAGCAACTTCCTACACACAGGTAAGGCTGTATTCGTAATGAACGATGATGATGAACCAGTAATGGTTTACTTCAAAGCTACACAGAAGGCTGCTTCTAAGGAACTTGCTGCAGATACATACTACCTACAGGAAGACCTTGTAGATGCTAAGCAGTTCTCAAGTGCTTTCCCAAAAATCAGATTCGGTTCAACATACTATGAATTTGAAAACAATATCAATATCTATGTAAACGGTGTTAAGCACGAACCAGTAGCTGGTCAGGCTACAATCGTTGCTGGTAACGACACTCCAGGTGCTACTCTATCAACAGAACAGGGACTTCTTGACCACATCCTTGGCAGCGCTCAGGGAACAGTTAAGATCCTTAAGTCAGGTAGCGTTGATAACTACAACGTAATCTTTGTTGACTACTATCAGATTGCTGAAGTTGCTGGTGTTGATCTAGATGATGAAGAAACAGTTATTGAACTTCAGAACATCGCTAACACACTTGATACAAGCTCAGCTAACCTTGAAAAGATCGTAGTTACTAAGGAAGCTCTAGACGAAGGCAAGACAACTGTTAAGGTAACAAAGAATGGCGAAGATGCTACACTTGAATCACTAGCTAACGGCGATATCATTGCTTACGCAGCTGCATTCACAGGTCACGCTATTTCTAACACAGGTCGTGCAATCGAAGATCCAAGAGAAATCAAGATCATTGCTACAAATGATAAGATTTCAGGATCAGTTACAGCTATCGATGACAACGCTACAGCTTCTCCAGTAGTAGCTGATGACGTATACACAATCGGTGGTGTAGATTACGAAAGAGTTCCAGGTGCTACATGGCTACCAACAATCAATGTTAAGAGCTCACTTGACGTAACACTTGACCCATTCGGCAGAATCTATTCTGCTAAGCTAAATGCAGATACAAAGAACTACGCTATCGTTCTTAAGAGAGCTGCTGACAACGAAACAGTTAAGCTTCTTCTTGCAGACGGTACAACAAAGTCATACAAGATCAACTCTAAGTTTGAATCTGATTTTGTTACAAACTTTGCAACAGGTGCAAATGATGTAAACTTATCAACACTAACTGTTGACCAGCGTGTTGTTGAATTCGAAGTTTCAGGTAAAGATGGTACACTTACAAGTCTTATCAAGCTTCTACCAACAGATTCAGGCGTTACTACTCTAACAAATGACGAATACAGAGGTAGAACAAGCATCCTTGGCGGAAACAAGATTGTTGATTCAACACCTATCATTAACCTAATCGACAGAACTCAGTCTGCTGCTAATGAAGGAAACTACGCTGTATTAACAAAGGATGAACTTCTAGACGGTACAATGTACGATGGTTATGTATATAGCCTAAACAGAACTGTTGGATTTGTAGTTATTACAAACATCGGAACAGCATTTGCTGAAACTTCAAGATTTGCAATCGCAATCGATACAGCAAAAGAAGTTCTAACAGAAGATGGCGACAAGGTTAAGAGCGTAAAGGTTCTTTACAATGGCGAAGTTCAGGAACTTCTATTCGCAATCACAAGTGGTGTTTCTGCTGCAGATACTTTAGCAGTAAATACTCCATTCTTCTTTGAAACAGATGCTGACGGTTATGTAGATGCTGTATTCACAGCTCCATTTGCAGGCAATACTGCTTGGGATGCTAAGATTGAAACACGTGATTGGTCATATGATCTATGGAATCCAGGCCGTACACCAATCCAGATTGTAAGCGGTGTTGTAACAGAAGTTACTTCAAACTCAATCTCATTTGCGCCAAGAAGCGTTGTTGCTGGTGGTAACCTTGATATCACATTTGACCTTGAAAAGACATGGAATTTAACTGATGATACAACTACAACTGATGTTGACGAAAGTCTAAATGCAATGAAGGGTATCGTATCATTCGGTATCGCTGACGATTGTGCAGCTTACACATATGAAATCAACATGCAGACAAGAAGAGAAGAAGAAAAGTATGATGTAACATCAGCTACATCAATCAAGGCTTCTAACTTCAGCACATACGACTATGGTAATGGTATTCCAGATGATGGCGTATATGCAGAAAATACAGATCAGGCAGCAAACGATAAGATGATCGATAGAGCTACAGAAGCTACTGCTATGGTAGTTGATGGCGAAATCGTTGCTATCTTTGCAATCGAGAAATAATCAACTGATTATTACAAATTTAAGAGTTGAACTTCGGTTCAACTCTTTTTTTGTTTACAATTAAGTCTCACCGAAAATTAAGGCTTACCCTTGAGGGGAAGCTGTCACGCAGTGACTGATGAGGTGTAGGTTGCGAATGCAACCGTTTATTATAGCAAAGAATTCAATTCCACCTCATCCACCGCAAGCGGTCCCCCTTCCCCTCAAGGGGAAGGCTTTTGAGAATGTTCCCTACAATATCCCATCGTCCCTTGACAAACTACCCGATTACCTATATAATTATTGATAATACTAAAGTAAGGAAATAAAACTATGAGAAATGTAGTTATAACCGGAGGTTCCCGCGGGATTGGTGCTGCTATGGCAAAGGCATTTTCCCAAAGTGGTGACAGAGTATTTATCATATACGAAAAAAACGATACTGCGGCAAAAAATGTGGCAGAAGCTTGTGGTGCAATACCACTAAAGGCAGATATTAGCTCAAAAACCGCCGTAGAAGCTCTTGCAAATGAGATTCACGAGAAGTTCGGCAAAGTTGATGTGGTAATAAACAACGCCGGCATATCGCAAATTAAGCTGTTTTCTGATGTAACAGAAGAGGACCTTTCCCGAATGTTTGGCGTTAACATGTATGGCGCATTTTATGTAACGCAAGTGTTTCTTCCCGATATGATAAACAAAAAGTCAGGAAAGATTATCAACATATCATCCATGTGGGGTGAAGTTGGTGCATCCTGTGAAGTGCATTATTCCGCATCAAAGGCTGCTTTAATTGGCTTTACCAAAGCCCTGGCAAAAGAGCTTGCACCATCAGGGATATGTGTTAACTGCATAACTCCTGGAGTTATTGACACAGAAATGAATGCCGAATTGGATGAAGAAGCAAAGGAAGAGCTTATCGCCGAAATACCGCTTATGCGAATGGGAAAGGCAGAGGAAGTGGCAAATCTGGCGTTATTTCTTGCATCTTCTGAGGCAGATTATATCACAGGACAGGTTATTGGTGTATCGGGTGGTATGGTAATATAGCAATTTTCACATAAAAAATAAAAAAATGCTTGACAAACCATTTAGCATATAGTATAATAGGTGAGTACAACAAGTAGAATACATTCGTTCTCACCGTACGACAAAGGTTTTGCGGTAAATATGCTAATTTCCAAAACATTATTTTGGTGTGCATTTTTGACGGAAGTATCTCATCCGTTTTTTTAATGTAAAAACGAAAAAATATTTGGGAGGGATTCACATAGCTAAACAGGAATTGCAGGCAAACGAAGAAATTCGCGAAAAGGAAGTCCGCGTTGTAAATCAGGACGGGGAACAGCTTGGCGTTATGTCATCTGATGAAGCGCTTAAGCTTGCACAGTCTAAAAACCTTGATCTCGTAAACATTGCACCGAATGCACAACCACCGGTATGCAAGATTATGGATTTCGGTAAGTACAGATTCGAGCTTCAGAAACGCGAAAAGGAAAACAGAAAGAACCAGAAGGTTATTAACATCAAAGAGGTTCAGCTGTCACCATCAATCGACACAAACGACTTTAACACAAAATGCAAAAATGCATCAAAGTTCTTGTCAAAGGGTGATAAGGTTAAGGTAACAGTTCGTTTCCGTGGTCGTGAAGTAACACATTCCGAAATAGGTGAAACTCTCTTGGCAAGATTTGCCGAGAATTGTAAAGATTTTGGCGGCGTTGAAAGACCTGCTAAACTTGAGGGCAGAAACATGACAATGTTTTTAGCTCCTAATGCACAGTAAATAAAAATTGGAAGGAGATTATCACTATGCCAAAAATTAAGACACATAGAGGCGCAGCAAAAAGATTTAATCTTACTAAAAAGGGTAAGGTAAAGATGAACAGAGCGTTCAGAAGACACATTTTGAACAAGAAAACTACTAAGAGAAAGAGACATCTTCGTAAGCAGGCATATTGCTCAAAGGCAAATGCAGCAGTAATCAAGAAATTGATTCCTTACAAGTAAGATTGAAAGAGAGGTAATTTAAGAATGGCTAGAGTTAAAGGTGCTTTAAATACAAGAAAACATCACAAGAAAGTTCTAAAGCTTGCTAAGGGCTTCAGAGGCGGCGAATCAAAGCTTTACAGAGTTGCTAACCAGGCTGTTATGCGTTCAATGCAGAATGCTTACATCGGAAGAAAGCACAAGAAGAGAGATTTCAGACGCCTTTGGATTTCAAGAATCTCAGCTGCAGCTAAGATGAACGGCATGAACTACTCAACATTTATGAACGGCCTTAAGAAGGCAGGCATTGAAATGAACAGAAAGATGCTTTCTGAAATCGCAATCGCTGATCCTAAGGCATTCGCTACACTTGTTGAAACAGCTAAGAATGCGCGTGGTTAATTAATTAAAGGACATATCCCCGGATATGTTCTTTTTTTGTCCAAATCTGTCAGTTTATTGTAATTTGCGATTTTCTATTCCCAAAACCCATGCCAGCATAGTATAATAATTATAGAATGGAAGTGGTATAATGAAAATCGTAAGGCTTACGCCGGATAGAGTGCGAGTATTTTTGACAGGCGGCGACCTTCTTAATATGCATATTGATTCGGAGGCCCTTTCGCCTGATTCGCCAAGGCTCAGCCTGTTTTTATATGAAATTTTAGAGGCGGTTAAAGCGGAAACAGGGTTTTCCCTGTCAGACGGTCAGGTTGTGGCGGAGGCTATACCTAAAGAAGGCGGAATTATTCTTGAACTGTCTCATTTAGCAGGACGGGAACAAAAACCGACAAAAAGCATAAAAAAAGACAGCATAATATTCGAAATAACGGACTTTGATGCACTTTCTGATATGCTTAAAAACATTCAAACAGCTCAGCTTTTAAATATGCGGCTTTATTTTGCGGAGGGAAACTATTATGTAGCAGTCCCCAAAAAGCGTGTGCCTGCCATTATATACGAATACTCACTAAAATATCGAAAATCACCGGTGGCGGAAAGCAAGATTGCGGAATACGGCTGTCTTATCGCCGGGGGATATCGGCTTATGTGCATGGCATCCGCCTTAAAAAAGATAAATTAGCTATTGCAAAATACGCAAGGATATGGTAAAATAATTACATTATGAAACGGCAGGATGCCGTAAATTAAAGGAGATGTACTTATGTTAGATTTATTTACAACTGCTTATGCAGAAGCCGCAGCAACCTCAGCAGATCCAGCACAGGCAAGCGGAATGTTCTCAATCGTGTGGCTGGTTGCCATGATTGTTGTTTTCTACTTCGTTCTTATAAGACCTCAGAAGAAGCAGGAAAAGAAAATGAGAGAAATGCTTGCAGCACTAAAGGTTGGCGATAAGGTTATAACAGCCGGCGGAATAGCAGGTAAAGTCGTTAAGATTAAGGACGATTTTATTTGGCTTGAAACAGGCTTCGTTGGAAACCCTGAAAAGCAGGCAACACTTAAGATGGAAAAGGCTGCAATTAAAGTCGTTGAAGCTGAATAATAAGTAATAAAAAAGAAACCTTCCGAATATGCATTATTATAGCATGTTTGGGAGGTTTTTTAATGAGCATAAAAAAAATAGTTACGGGAACTTTTTTGTCCATTTTAATAAGCTTTGCGCTTGTGTGTGTTTTGGCGGTAATCGTGTACTTTTCAAACATCTCGGACAGGACGGTGTCCGGTATTATATTCGGGGTTTCCTGCCTGTCGGTATTTTTTGGAGCGCTGATTTTGGCAAAGAACATTGAAAGCCGTGGTCTTTTAAACGGCATAGCACTAGGAGGCGTGTATTTTGTTGTGCTTCTTTTGATATCCCTTTTAGTAAACGGAATGGTGTTCGTTTCTGTCAGCAATATTTTAAGACTTTTATCTATCATAGCATCAGGCGGACTTGGCGGGGTCTTGGGCATAAATACAAACAAAGAAAGGGCAACGGTATAAACCGTGCCCTTTTTTATTCTCATACCCCAATGCAGAGCCTTTATAGACTATTATTTGCGCCTCGAAGCAGGGATGCCGCGTACTCTGCGTCCACAATCTCCCAGTCAAAGCTGCGGTCTTTAACTCCGCTTTCGCGAAGACTTTTTGAAACCGTGTTGTAGGTTTCCATTGGAACTTTTGAGGTATAAATCTGACCCTCTTTTTTGTCCTGAACCATGAATTCTATCTGGTCCGCTTCAATCTTGCCGAACATACAAACTCTGGCTTCCATTTTCTCGCTGTCCTGCATAAGAACTAAAAGCTTTAAAACCTCTATTGTTTTATCGGAAAGGCCATTATCAAAAATAAGGATTTTCTCTAAAAACTCATTATATGAGCAAACAAAACGCAGGTTATAGTCAGAAAGCTGGGAAAGCTCGCCTGATTCCCGTGAGGTTTCCTTAACCTGATTAAAAAGCCTGATTTTGTCTGCTTCTTCGCAAGGTGAAAAGGAAATCATAAGATGCTTTTCCTCGTCATGATACAAAAGCGGAACAGGGACTAAAGCCGTAGCTCCACAGGACGCACAACGGAAGATATTGACCTTGCCTTTTAATAAGTCGTCCTTTAAATCCTGACTATCCGAAACAGTTATAGACTGCCACAGCGTCATTTCGCTGAGATTTGAACAGGAAGGACATTTGATTTGTTTTTTGAAATTTATACTCATCTTAGAAAAAACCCTCCTAAAAGGCTTTGATAATTAAAATTCATTGGTACAGTATCCGGGAAAAGCAAAACCATTCTTATAATGTATACAAGAATGAAAACCCCGCAAACTGCAAATAGCACCCATTTATTCCGTGCTTTTTTAATAAAAACCAAAAGTGGCAGGAGAAACAACGGATGCATAGAAAAAGCGGTGGCGAAGTCTAATGAAAGAAAACTTCGCCACGCTCTGGTCATTCCGCAAGTGGGACAAGGAACCCCGAAAATTTCGTACAAGGGGCATTTGAAAACTCCCAAAAGTAGCAGGCAAAAAATTGCCAAAAACAGACCTGTTTGTTTTTTCATGGTTTAAAAGAACATTGTAATATAGCTCTGTGCCCAAACAACAAGGATGATTACAGGCAAGATATACTTAACATATACGCGAAGCCAGTTCGGGAATGCAATACCCTTGCCGGCATTTGCTTCGTTCATGAAGTTGCTCCAACCCCAACCACGCTTGTTATAGGTACAGAAAAGAACATATACAAGTGCACCAAGCGGTAACAGGTTGTTGCTTATAATAAAGTCTTCAAGGTCCATAATGCCTTTTCCGCCAATTGAGAAGCCTGACCAGATATTGAATCCGAATAGGCAAGGAAGAACAAGGATCATCATAAGAACAATATTGATAATAGCAGCCTTTTTACGGCTTACCTTTGTTAAGTCAAGCCAGAAAGACATAATGTTTTCAAATAC
>JAZNWI010000040.1:0-1713 GCA_045593305.1 Clostridia bacterium
GTTTATCAATCCCTCTTCGATACAGGAAAAATATCTTTCGAACAGTTAAAATATTTGGAAAATCTGAACCGGAAATATTGGTGATTGTGGTGAATGGATATGTGAAGATTCCTGTGGTATTGTTGGGTTGGCGATGGTGAAAATCATCGCCAACTATGTATATAACAAGGAGATGAAAAAATGAATTTAAGAACTGATAGAATTTTGAGTGTTGCAGTGTATTGCCGAGTGTCAACCGACAAGGATGACCAGGCAAACTCCCTTGAAAGTCAGCAAAGATATTTCAAGGAATACATTGAAAGAAATCCTATGTGGGAGCTTTATGATGTGTATGTTGACGAAGGAATTTCGGGAACAAACACTAAAAAGCGAAAGGCTTTTAACAGAATGATGGTAGATGCTCAGATGAAAAAGTTTGACCTTATCATCACAAAAGAGATAAGCCGTTTTGCAAGAAACACGTTGGATAGTATCTACTATACCCGTCAGCTGAAAGACTTTGGTGTAGGGGTTATGTTCGCAAACGATAACCTGTTTACCCTTGACCCTGATGCAGAGTTGCGTCTTACAATTATGGCTTCAATAGCTCAGGAAGAGAGTAGAAAAACATCTGAACGAGTTAAGTGGGGACAGAGAAGACGAATGGAACAAGGCGTTGTGTTCGGTTCTGATTTGTTAGGCTATGATGTAAACGATGGTCAGATTTCTGTTAACTATGCAGGAGCAAAAATTGTGCAGAAGATATTCCATAAATATGTAGTTGAGCATAAAGGTACAAGCACAATTGTAAGAGAGCTTAATGAAGAGGGAATACCCAGCTTCAATAATATGGGATGGACGAATAACTCCATACTCCGCATACTCAGAAACGAAAAATATTGCGGAGACCTGATTCAGAAGAAAACCATTACACCAAACTACCTTACTCACGAAAAAGTGCCGAACAAAGGTCAGGAAGAGCTGGTAATTATAAGAGACCACCACGAGCCTATTGTAACCCGTGAGCTTTTTGAAATGGCTCAAATTGAAATGGCAAAGCGTTCTCCATCCAAGGAAAGACTTGCAAAGCTCGGCAGAAGATATTGCTTCTCAGGTAAAATTAAATGTGCCGAGTGCGGTCATAATTTTGTATTCCACGATAAGAAATTGGAGAGCGGAGGCCGATATAAATTCTGGGAATGCTACAACAAAAAGAAGCACGGTACAAAAAAACGCATCGATGTTTATAGCGGTAAAGAGGTAGGTTGCAACTGCAAACCTATTTCAGATAAAGACCTGAAGCTGATTATGCAGAGCATAATTGAGATGCTTGATATTAACACTGAATCTATTCTCAAAACTATGAGAAATCAGCTTTCCGAAGCCTTGAGTATGGGTGAGATTGAAGATTATGAAATGAAAAAATCCGCCCTTGATAAGCTGAAGGAAAGGCGAAAATCATTGGTTGATTTGTACCTTGACAACTGTATATCCAAGGCAGAATTTAAAGATAAAGCCGCAAGTATGGATATGGAAATCCAGAGGAAAGAGGAAGAGCTGGGTGAGAGCTGCAAGTACACATTTGAAAAACAAGAAATGACAAGAGTTATTAATGAGTGCATTGAATATGCTAAGGATTGGATGAACGCAAGCGAAATAACCGAAAACTTCATAAAAGAAATTCTTGAAGAAATGGTTATACATAAAAACAAAGAAATCGAGGTAAAGCTCAAT
>JAZNWI010000041.1:0-1503 GCA_045593305.1 Clostridia bacterium
ATTCCTGCTTTCAAAGGAAGAATGGACGGGGTTGATTGAAAAAGCGGATATGCAGGAGAAAAAACAAGACTATGTGTTCTGCTATTTCCCTGGTGGAGTATCCAAAGATTTAGAAAAGTTTTCTTGCGACCTTGCAAAAAAACTGAACTGCAAACGGGTCTTGGTGGTTTCAGAATGGCGGAATCTTTTCCGAAGTGGCAAAAAAATGTACGATTGCAGTCCGCTTGAATTTGTAAGTATGATTAAAAACGCAAAAGCGGTTTGCACAAGCTCTTTTCACGGCACAGCATTTTCCATTATCATGGGCACACCACTTTATGTGGAAATGGGCGGGGAAAATGAAGATGCCCGAATTTTGAACATACTGCAGATGGCGAACAAAACAGATTGTATCATAAATAAGAATTATGATAAAATCGATTCAGAGAAAACCTTAGAAGAAGTTATTGATTATGCAAAGAAATTCTTATCGAACAGCATTGAATAAGGGAGAGAAATAAATTGAAAAAAGTTTTATTTATAACAAATTCGTTAGGCCTTGGTGGTTCAGAAAAAGCTATGGCAGAAATGGTTAACCGTATGGACCTTGAAAAGTATGACATAACCATTTTATCCTTGAACAGTAGTGATAACTATGTTTCGTTTGATTCTAAGATTAAGATTATAAATGGCTGGAAGTCTTTGGAAAGATTCTCGATTCCTTGTAAGCAATATATTTTATCTTTCCATAAGTACGGAAACATCAGGGAGTTAATAAACAAAATCACATTTACACTTAAATGCAGATGTAACAATAAAAAGACACACATATCAAAATTTTTCTGGAACTGTTTTGGAAAAAGCATCGAAAAAGTGGATGAATTTTATGATGTTGTAATAGGATACGGACAAAATATTCCAACATATTTTTTGAAAGATAAAGTAAATACGAAAAAGAAGATTGCCTGGCTCAATACAGATTTGGAAAAGGCACACTATGATATAAATTTTGTAAGACAGTTTTATGAGGCGGCAGATAATATAGTTGTTGACTCTGAAAACGGCAAAAACAATATTAAACGCATATATCCTGATATGCTTGAAAAAACCAGAGTTTTCCCGAATATTTTAGATGTTGATGGCATTACCACCAAAGCCAAAGAAACGGAAGATGTTTTGTCAAAAGAGGACAGCATTAAAATATTATCTATCGGCAGACTTGTTGAGGCAAAGGCATTTCACCTAGCAGTAGAAGCAGCAGACATTTTGCACAAAAAAGGCATTGACTTTAAGTGGTACATCGTTGGAGGAGGTGCCCTTTGGGATAGCATTTCTAAGCAGATTGCTTCTTACGGATTACAAGACATTATGATTCTTTTGGGTTCACAGACAAATCCGTATAAGTACATAAAAAATTGCGACATATATGTGCAGACATCTATTTATGAGGGAAGCTGTATTACAGTAAACGAAGCCATGATATTCAATAAACCTATTGTAAGCACTAACTTCCCGGCAATTTAT
>JAZNWI010000042.1:0-4434 GCA_045593305.1 Clostridia bacterium
TCCATTGTTTCCTTATGAGATAGGCTGATTTTACCTGTCTTTTCGTCAATCTTCATAACCTTAACAGTCATCTTATCGCCAATGTTTACATAATCTTCTACCTTGTCTACTCTCTTATAGTCAAGCTCTGAAACATGGCAAAGACCGTCTTTTCCCGGAAGAATTTCAACGAACGCACCGAAATCTGTGATTGTCTTTACTGTACCTTCGTAAACTTCACCGATTTCAGGTTCCTTAACAATTAGTTCAATAGCTTCTCTTGCAGCATCTCCTGAAGCCTGATCAACAGCGAAGATATGGATTGTACCGTCTTCTTCAATGTCAATCTTAGCACCTGTATCTGCAACAATCTTCTGAATAACCTTACCGCCCTGACCGATTACTTCACGAATCTTGTCAACATCAATCTTCATTGTTGTAACCTTTGGAGCATACTGTGAAAGCTCTGCTCTTGGCTCTTGAATTGCCTTTAGAAGAACTTCATCAATGATGTGAACTCTGCCGATTCTTGTCTTTCTGAAAGCTTCTTCAATAACTTCGTATGAAAGTCCGTCGTTTTTAATATCAACCTGGATTGATGTGATACCCTTTTTAGTACCTGCTACCTTAAAGTCCATTTCGCCGTAGAAGTCCTCAAGACCCTGAATATCAACCATTGTTGTAAAGCCTGAATCTGTTGTGATAAGACCACATGAAATACCGGCAACAGGAGCCTTAATCGGAACACCTGCAGCCATAAGAGCAAGTGTTGAACCACAAACTGAACCCTGTGATGTTGAGCCGTTTGAAGATAGAACTTCTGATACAGTTCTTATAGCATACGGGAATTCTTCTTCTGATGGAAGTACCGGAACAAGTGACTTTTCAGCAAGTGCACCATGTCCGATTTCGCGTCGTCCCGGTCCTCTTGATGGCTTTGTTTCACCAACTGAGTATGATGGGAAGTTGTAGTGGTGCATATATCTCTTTGACTCTTCTGTGTCGATACCATCGAGGCGCTGCATTTCAGCAAGCGGTGCAAGTGTTGCAACAGTCATAACCTGTGTCTGACCTCTTGAGAACAGACCTGAACCGTGAGTTCTAGGAAGTAAATCAACTTCTGCCGCAAGCGGTCTTATTTCGTCAAGGCCTCTGCCGTCAACACGCTTACCCTGAACAAGCCAGTCACGAACAATTTCCTTCTGCATCTTATATAGAAGCTCGCCAAGAACTTCTGAAAGGTTAGGGAACTGTTCTGACAGCTTTTCAACGATTTCGTCTTCAACAACGCCCATTCTTGCATCACGGACATTCTTGTCGTCTGTGTCAAGAGCGTTTTTGATATTTTCATATTCAAGTTCTTTTACTGCATTCCAAAGATCCTTATCAAGTGTGTGTGGCTCATAAGCGAACTTTTCCTTACCGATTTCAGCCTTAACTGAGTCGATAAATTCACAAATCTTGATAATTTCCTTGTGAGCGAACTTGATACCGTCAAGCATTACATCTTCTGCAATTTCGTTACCGCCGGCTTCAATCATAACGATCTTTTCCTTAGTACCTGCTAAAGTTACATGCATTTCTGACTTTTCTCTCTGTGCTACTGTCGGGTTAATCACATATTCGCCGTCAACAAGACCTAGCCATACAGCACCGATTGGTCCGTTCCAAGGAATATCTGAGATTGAAAGTGCAACAGATGTACCAATCATAGCTGCAACTTCCGGTGGGTTATCCTGTTCAACAGAAAGAACAGTTGCAACAACTGTACAGTCGTTTCTAAGGTCAGCCGGGAATAACGGACGGATTGGTCTGTCAATACAACGAGATGTTAAAATAGCCTTTTCTGATGGCTTTGCTTCACGCTTAATGTATCCGCCAGGGATTTTACCTACGGAATAAAGCTTTTCTTCGTAATCAACTGATAAAGGGAAGAAATCAATTCCTTCTCTTGGGTTTCTTGATGCAGTTACATTTACCATAACCACTGTGTCACCATATCTTACAACGCAGTGACCATTTGCAAGGCAACACATTTTGCCTGTTTCGATGATGAGCGGGCGACCCGCAAGCTCTGTTTCAAAAGTTCTGAACATAGTCTTTTTCTCCTTTTCTTATTTCTTCTGTTTTCCTCTTTTACCTCTTTTTTGGAGATACATATTAGCAGATAAATACAACCCATAAAAACCTTTATAAGCTCTATTTATGTGCTAAATATATTATCTCCAAATATGCAAATATGGGCAAACGAATCGCTTGCCCATAAACATATACTATTATTTTCTAAGACCTAGTTTAGCTACTAGAGTACGGTATCTTTCGATATCCTGACTCTTAAGGTAGTTCATAAGGTTTCTTCTCTTACCTACCATCATTAGAAGACCTCTTCTTGAGTGGTTATCCTTCTTGTGGAAGTTCAAGTGTTCGTCGTTTAGGTGATTGATTCTTTCTGTTAAAAGAGCAATCTGAACTTCTGGAGAACCTGTATCTCCTTCATGAGTTGCGTAAGTAGCGATAATTTCCTGTTTACGCTCCTTTGTCATAGCGTTTCACCTCCTATGATAAATCATCCCCTATTGCCGAGAAACCGTTGGTGATTCGGTTAACCAAGCAATGGTTTTAAGTTTAATTCTAAATAAAAATTTCGTAAAATAAAAGCAAACAAATTACTTTCTGCCAAATCTCTTGTTGAACTTTTCAACACGGCCGCCTGTATCAATAAGCTTCTGCTTACCTGTGTAGAATGGGTGGCACTTTGAGCAAATTTCCACTACGATGTCTTCTTTTGTAGAACCGATAGCGATAACTTCACCACATGCACACTTGATTGTTGTCTGCTTGTATTCTGGATGAATACCCTCTCTCATTTTGGCTCCTCCTTCTTCATAAATTTGGCATTCCATAAGACGCCATTCCATAGTATATCACATAAATTTCCTATTTGCAAGAGTTTTTTTAATTATTTTTTATAGATAACCTTTTAGCAACAAAAGGCTTCTCCTTGAGGAGAAGCTGTCACGAAGTGACTGATGAGGTGTCAAGGTTATTTAATATATCCTGACATACACCCTCAAATCTTTGATTTATATCCGCATTTGAATATCTCAATACATTAATACCTAAACCTTTTAAGTATTCATCTCTTTTTGCATCATTTTCTATTCCCTTTTCTTCATAGTGTTGTGAGCCGTCAAGCTCAATAGCTATTTTTGCAGATGCAACATAAAAATCAACTATGCACTTTCCAATTACTTTTTGCCTGTGAACCGTTATCGGTAAACCTTTTAGGAAATCGTACCATAGATGTCTTTCTTCTTTTGTCATGTTTGTTCGCAATGTTTTTGCATTGTCTGTTAATTTGGAATTGTTTGTTCTATTCATTTCCACCTCATCCGTCAGCTACCGCTGACACCTTCTCCTCAAGGAGAAGGCTTTTCGTTTGTTTCCCTTTTAAATTTTGTGCCTTGATATGTATCTCTCCGTACCATTTCCTTATCAATCTCATTCAAAACAACAAACTTTTTAAGGCTCCAAAGCGGTGCAATCAGGGTATCCCGTCCGCCGTCGCCTGTCAATCTTTGAATTACCGTTTCTTCGCTGAAATACTCAAGGCAATCAACAACGGTGTTGACATACTCCGTCAAAGTCAATGTTTCAAACTCGCCATTTTCATATTCCTTTGCGATTTTCGTGCCTTTTAAAATATGTAAAAGATGCAGTTTCACGCAGGTCGGCTCAAGCTTTGCAACGCATTTTGCACTCTCTATCATCATTTCGGTGGTTTCACCGGGAAGTCCCAGAATCAAGTGGATACAGGTGTTTATACCTCGCTTTTTAAGCTCACCATATCCCTTTAAAAACTCACTAGAGCTGTGGCATCGGTTTATCCGCTCACCTGTTTTATCAAAAATAGTTTGAAGCCCCAACTCCACCATAAGATATGTCCTTTTTGACAAATCTTCAAGATACTCCAAAACATCATCAGAAAGGCAGTCCGCACGGGTGGCTATGGAAAGCCCCACAACTCCGTTCTGCGAAAGCACCGGCTCGAACTTTTCTTTTAACACCGAAACAGGTGCATAAGTGTTGGTGTTTGCCTGAAAATACGGAATGTACTTGGCTTTTGGCCACTTTTTGTGCATCCGCTCCTTAACTTCTTCAAACTGCTCCAAAACACTATGCTCCGGATTTCCCGCAAAATCACCGCTACCGGAAAGACAGTATGTGCAACCGCCGTATCCTTTGCTTCCGTCAATATTCGGACAGGTAAATCCGCCGTTTAATGCCACCTTAAACACCTTTTCGCCAAAAAGTCGGTTTAAATGGTAGTTCCATGTATGGTATCTTTTATTGTCAAGAGTATATTTAAACTTATTTTCCATTTTATTCTTCCTAAATTAAAAGAGGACAGTTTTCCTGTCCTCCCGTTTTCTTATGACAATTCAAAAGACTTAC
>JAZNWI010000043.1:0-1887 GCA_045593305.1 Clostridia bacterium
AAGGGTACTGAAAAAGTCAGATCTGCAGTCGCAGAACTGGCTTTTTCTGCGTCATGAGGATATAATTGTCCTATAGGACGGAGGTGGGATGAAAATGCTGAAAGATACTACACAAATAGTCTTGAACTTATCTCCTTATCAGGGACTTTACGATGTGATTATACCTCAAAAACATATTCTGAGAAGGTTGAAAGAAAACATCGATTTCAGTTTTGTAAATCCTATGCTGCGTAAGCAGTATTGCGAACATTTCGGACGTCCTGCTAAGGAACCAGAAATGATGTTTAAACTGCTGTTTTTAAAGAAGCTGTATGATCTTTCAGATGAGCGACTTATTTCCAGTGCGCAAACCGATATGGCATATAAATACTTTCTCGATTTGTCTCCTGAAGACAAGATGATTGATCCAAGCCTTTTGACAAAATTCAGAAAAACCCGGATTACAGAAGATATACTGGAAGATATGCTCAAAGAAACAATACAACAGGCAATTCAGAAAGGATTAATCAAATCTGGAACAATTATTGTGGATGCAACACACGTCGAATCGGCTGTTAGGGCTAAGAGTGTGCCACAAGTATTGCGTGAATTAACCAAAAACCTCCGAAAGGAAATATACAAACATGCATATGATTTATCCGAAAAGTTCCCGGATAAACCATCTTTAGAAGCGGATATAGCCGAAGAAATAGCATACACAAACGAACTGTTGGATAATATTCAGGATGGTGTTGAGCAAAGTGGAAATGAAGAAATAAAAAAGATGTATCAGCATATCAAAGAATTATTGGATAGCGACCAGATTAGAAAAATCCGATCCAAAGATGATGAAGATGCGCGTTTTGGTCACAAAACCCCAACAAAAAAATTCTTTGGATATAAAACTCATCTTGCGATGAGTGAAGATCGAATCATTACTGGAGTTAAGGTTACAGATGGAGCGCAACCGGATGGCTTGCAATTGCCGGAGTTGATTGAGAAAAGCAAGAAAAATGGAGTAGATGTAAAAGAAGTCATCGGCGATATGGCATATGTCAGCGATGACAATCTCGATGTATGTGAGAAAGAAGGAGTCACTTTGTACGCCAGAACAAATTCAGCTGTAGCTGCGGCAGCGAATACGGAATTGGAAGAGGGGTTCGGTTACAGCAAGGATGCTCATATGCTTCAATGTCCGGCAGGACATCTTGCTATGCGGGTGGAACACAGAAAAGCTTCTAATGGAAATACCTATGCGAATTATTGTTTCTCAGTAAAAACCTGTAAAAAATGTCCTCTTCACGAACAATGCAAAGTAGGGAAATCAAAAACACATACATACAATATAACTCAGCCGAACACATTTCATAAAGAGCGATTAGAGTTTGAAAGTAGCGATCATTTTAAGACGAAGCTTTCCATCAGGCATCGAATTGAAGAAAAGAATGGTGAAATGAAAACCAGCCACGGTTTCCAAAGAGCAGATTCCGTAGGCTTAGTTGCCATGCGATTACAAGCGTATTTTACCGCTATTGTAGTAAATATGAAGAGAATTGTAACGGTAATGCCAAGCTGATGCTAGGTATTTTTATTTATCGTCAGCAAATTTATTGAATTTTCCGTTTCTATATACAGAAAAGACACGTTTCGCTTTATGAAAACGTGTCTTTTTCAGTACCCTTAAAATCAAGGTTTTTTGTTGAAAAGATAAAGTAATTGTATTATGATAATAGTAATATATTGTTATTTTTACGATAGATTGTTTTCGAAGTTAAAGCATAACGGGAAGGGAAAGAGAAATGTCAAAGTTCACAATCGAATGTCCCAACTGCGGACAATATGCAAAAGCGCAAACCGGATTTTTTGCTAAGAAAAAAATTCAGTGTTCCTGTGGTCATATTATTCGTG
>JAZNWI010000044.1:0-3269 GCA_045593305.1 Clostridia bacterium
TCTTTTTTCATAGATAAATCCTCCTCTGTGTTTTTTGACTGGCAGGTCAATCTAATTATAACACATAGGAGGATTTTTGCTCATCGGCAATAGCCTTTATTGAACCACGCGACTATCGCGTGGTTTTCGTTATACAAAAAAAGACTATGCCAAATGTCATAGTTCTTTTTACAACAGTTCCTTATCGCCTGCTAAAATCTTTGCTCTGTGTGTTGCAAAGAAATCAACCTTGAAACCGTCAGTATACTTTTCCATTGCGGAAATCACAGTATCCGGTTTTAAGTTATAGTTATTTCCGCTAGCAAGGCACATGGTAATCGTCATTTTGTCATCATTTTGACTCGTAACTTCAAAGCTATGGATATATGGTCTTATATCCGCTTCCTTTTCACCGCTTTTTGACTTTTTCATAACAAGAAGTGACTTATTGGCAAGAAATTTTTCGGTGCAGAACTCATTCCCGCTCCATTCAAGCTCCACATCATATATGGCTCTGTCAAGCTTTGCAAAATCAAGCTCTTTCCCCTCGGTTTTTCGTACCGCTAAAATCTTGAATCCCACAGGAAACGCCTTATTCAGCTTTTCCATAATCTCGTTTTCAGAATAATCTTCCGCAAAACCAATTTTTATGTACTCACTGTCCGATGTTACACCAACGGAAAGTGGCATAGCAATTGTCATTACAGGGTGCGGATTAAAGCCTTGTGAAAAGCTCATTAAAAGTCCTGCACGGCGGACAGTTCTATGGAAAGTCCTTATAAAATCAAGGTGAGAAATGTATTTCACTCGCTCATCCCTTGAATATTTCAATACATAATTACTCAAAACAAACACCTGCCTTAAAGCTGGTTGCTCCGCAACCGGCACATTTTTCACGGCAATTCGGTGTGGTTTCGCCACGCTTTGCCTTTTCGTTCTCACGGATAAAGAACTCTTTTGTAACCCCTAAATCAAGGTGATCCCAAGGAAGAACTTCGTCATAAGAACGCTCTCTTAAATACCAATCAGGGTCAATTCCGCACTTTTCGAAAGCCTGCATCCACTTGTCAAACTTAAACTCTTCATCCCAACCGTCAAGTCGGCAACCCATCTTAACAGCCTCTAAAACTGCAGGTAAAAGTCGCCTGTCACCACGGGCAAAAACACCCTCCAAATAGCTTGAACGGTTATCATGCCAGTTGTATTTTATCTTGCGGTTTTTGATTGTAGCCTTTAAAATATCCTGCTTTCTAACAATCTCTTCACGGCTGTCCTGTTTTGCCCACTGGAACGGGGTAAATGGCTTTGGAATAAAGCTTGAGGTACTTGTTGTTATGTTGATATTTTTAGCTCGCTCTTCTTTCGGGATTGCAAAATACTGGTCAAGAACTTTCTGCGAAAGGTCGGCAATACCCTCAATATCGGCATCGGTTTCGGTTGGAAGTCCAATCATAAAATAAAGCTTCACATTTGTCCAACCGCCCTCAAACAGCATTTTTGTGGATTTTAAAATATTATCCTCGGTAATGTTCTTGTTTATAACATCACGCATTCTCTGTGTACCCGCTTCCGGTGCAAAGGTAATGCCTGATTTTCTTACCTTTTGAACCTTTTTCATAAGCTCCAAAGAGAAGTTGTCAATTCTTAGTGACGGAAGGGAAAGGCCTATTTTCTTTTCTTCCGTCAAATCTATAAGTCCGTCGGTAAGTCCTTTTAGCTCTGTATAATCGCTTGTACTTAGTGAAGATAGCGAAATTTCGTCATATCCGCTACAGCTTAAAAGCTTGTCCGCAATATCAATCAGGTGGTCTGCTTTTCTCTCACGAACAGGACGATATGCATAGCCTGCCTCGCAGAATCGACAGCCACGAATACAACCTCTGAACACTTCAAGCATAACTCTGTCATGCACAACTTCGCCAAATGGAACAATAACCTCCTCCGGCGTGTATGCACTGTCAAAGTCCGCCATTATGCGCTTTCTAACTACTGGCTTTGCCTCAGGAGTGTTTGGAGATATAGCAGAAACTGTTCCGTCAGTGTTATATGAAACATCATAAAAAGATGGTACATAAATACCCTCAAGCTGTGCAATAGCCTTTAGGTAGTCCTGTTTATTTTTCTTTCCGTTCTTTTTCCACTTTATGTATTCGTCGGTTACAAGGCTGATAATCTCTTCGCCTTCCCCAAGCATCATAAAGTCAAAAACTTCTGCAATAGGCTCTGCGTTATAAGTGCAAAGACCACCAGCACAGATAATCGGGTCATTTTCGCCTCTGTCCTTTGCTAAGATTGGAATTCCTGCAAGGTCAAGCATATTTATAACATTTGAGTATGCAAGCTCATAGGAAAGGCTGAAGCCCAGAATGTCAAAATCCTTAACCTCGTCACCGCTCTCCAATGCAAAAAGATGCATACCGCTTTCCCGCATCTCTTTTTCCATATCAACCCAAGGTGCAAAAACTCTTTCGCACCATGTGTCTTCGCGTTTATTAAGTCCATGGTACAAAATCTTCATACCAAGATGGGACATACCTATTTCGTATGTGTCAGGGAAGCAAAAACCAAAACGACAGTCCACTTTTTCCTTGTCTTTCATGACGCTGTTAAGCTCGCCGCCTGTATATCTTGTAGGTTTTTGTACCTTCATCAAAATTTTATCTCTTTTTGTATATGCCACAAGATTTCTCCTTAAATTTTAATTAAGGGTTGCATTTTGCAACCCTTAACCGTTTATTCTGCTATATCTACATATGTTTTCTTTGGTGCTTCAGGAGTTTCCTTAGCTTCTGCTTTCTTGTCACGCTTGCTGACAAACTTGTCAACAGCGCCTGAAATCGCACCATTCATCTTATCAACAACCTCCGGTACCATGTCAATAATCTTATCAACAGGTGTAGTTCTGTTGCTGATTGGAAGAAGTCTTACATTTCCGCCGCCAACTACCAAAAATGCAATCGGCTTAACATTCGCTCCGCCGCCGCAGCCGCCGCCGAACATAGGATTGTCCGGTGTTACGGTATCCTGCTTTGCCGCAAACTGTGTTCCGCCTGCACCAAAGCCGAAGCTTACTGTGGAAATCGGGATAATCACCGTTCCGTCCGGTGTTGTTACCGGCTCACCTACAATTGTGTTAACGTCAACCATGGATTTGATATTGCTCATCGCGGTATCCATAAGTCCCTGAATAGGATGTTCTGCCATAATTAACTGCTCCTTTCCGTTTTCCTGATTTTTCTTAGTATTTTAAGTATATTTATTGCAACAATTATAATATGCACATTTTTAAG
>JAZNWI010000045.1:0-4506 GCA_045593305.1 Clostridia bacterium
GTAGATGTTGTTCTTGAATGTACAGGTTTCTACTGCTCAAAAGAAAAGTCACAGGCTCACATTGATGCAGGTGCAAAGAAGGTAGTTATTTCAGCTCCAGCTGGTAACGATCTTCCAACAGTTGTTTTCAGCGTAAACGAAAACATTCTAACAGCTGATGATACAATCATTTCAGCAGCTTCATGTACAACAAACTGCTTAGCTCCTATGGCTAAGGCTCTTAATGATTATGCACCAATTCAGGCTGGTATCATGTCAACAATCCACGCATACACAGGCGACCAGATGATTCTTGACGGTCCACACAGAAAGGGTGACCTTCGTCGTGCAAGAGCAGGTGCTGCTAACATCGTTCCTAACTCAACAGGTGCTGCTAAGGCTATCGGTCTTGTAATTCCTGAACTTAACGGTAAGCTTATCGGTTCAGCTCAGAGAGTTCCAGTTCCAACAGGTTCAACAACAATCCTAACAGCTGTTGTTAAGGGTACAGATGTAACAAAAGAAGGCATCAATGCAGCTATGAAGGCAGCAGCTTCAGAAAGCTTCGGCTACAATGAAGATGAAATCGTTTCTTCAGACGTTATCGGTATGAGATACGGTTCACTATTTGATGCTACTCAGACAATGGTATCAAAGGTATCTGATGACCTTTACGAAGTTCAGGTTGTTTCATGGTATGACAACGAAAACTCATACACAAGCCAGATGGTTAGAACAATTAAGTACTTTGCTGAACTTAACTAAGTTAAATATTAAATCCCTGCAAGAAATCTTGCAGGGATTTTTTTGTGTAATGTGATGACATTGATAATGAAACACTTTATGCTGTTTATGTAGCATAACCCGCCTTCCCGCTGTCAATACACAAAGATATTTTCGTGCCGAAAGCATGACTCGCAAGAAGGTGGTAGCGACAGCGAACCGCAATGAGTGCGTTTGCAAACGAACAAGTAAGCCGAGCGTGCCTTTTTGTGAAAAAAATCAGCAACGGAGCATATAAAAAATGACCACTTACAAAGTGGTCATTTTGAGTGCAGCGTAGTTTGCTGCGACATGGTGCCGCTGGTCGGGGTCGAACCGACACGGTATTACTACCACGAGATTTTGAGTCTCGCACGTCTGCCAATTCCATCACAGCGGCAAATTTAACTGCCTATCTATTATATAACACTTTCCTCCCTTTGTCAATCAAAATTTTAACTGGTGCCGATTTTTTTGGTTTATTTCTTTTAATTTGTAACAATTTCAGGCGATAATTTATTAAAATTTATTGAGAATTTTTAATTTTTACAAATTTTATCAAAATCAAAAACCGCACAGCCAAGCCGTTTTTTATTATATACCCGTCCTAAATTTTAAAAAATTGTTAAAAAAGTTTGACAAACTGGTTTCTATGTGCTATAATATTTTCGTAATAATTTAGAAACAATTTTTAGGAGGCTTATAATGAGGAACTTAAAACACACGATAGCTGCCCTTTTTGCAGTATCGTTAGTGGGTTCGCTTGCAGCCCATCAGGCAGCAGACTTTTCAGAAGTTACAGCGAACAAGCTTACTCAGGAAACCAGAGTAATCTCTACCGCTCCTGCAGTTTTACCAGGTGACGGAGAGGGCGAAACAGAGAACTTTGCACTTTTCTCTAATGACTTTTTAAAGTTTGCCGGAAAAGATGCTTATATTTTAACAAGTGGTGGCGGCAACATCAATCTTCGTGCCGCAGCTGACATTGAAAGTACAATTCTTGACGTTTTAGACGTTGGAACACCGATTAAAATTTTAAGTTGTGACCGCGACTGGTTCCAGGTTGAAACAGATGGATACAAAGGCTATGTTAAAGCAGAGTTTGTAACACTTGATTACAACAAGGTAAAGGAAGTGCTTCTTACTTCTGTTATGTACCAGAACGGTACAGTTAATGTAAGCTCAAATGTACATGGCTTAGCTGATTCAAATTCATTGATATTAGACCTTGTGGGTGCAGGCTCAAAGGTTATTATTCTTGAAACTACCAATAATGGTTGGCACAAAGTTTACTTTGGCGATAATTACGATATTGGTTATGTTTCAGCCGAAAACATCACTATCGGCGATATGGTTAACCGTGCAGAAGTTAACGCAAAAAGAAGCGTTCGAATCTTCTCTGTAGCTAAAAACGCTAAGATTACAACAAAGGAATCTGCCGTATTGGTTAAGCTTTTACCAAATGCAGAAAGCGAAACACTTACATCACTTGCAAATGGTGCAAATTGTAAGATTATAAGTGGCGGCTCTAACTGGACAAAAATTATTGTTAATGCAACAAATGAAATTGGATATGTCAGAACTTCTAATGTTAAGCAGGTATCAACCGCAAAAACAGGTACAGTTTCAAAATCGGGCAAAGCTGTTAGTGCATCTGTCTCATTTGACGGTTCTGTAAGCGGTTCTGCCCTTGTAGCAGAAGCATCAAAATACATTGGAACAAGATATGTTTACGGCGGTACTTCCCCATCAGGATTTGACTGCTCAGGTCTTGTTCAGTATTCACTACGAAAGCTTGGCGTGTCAATCAGCCGTTCATCAAGCTCACAATACGGATATGGAACAGCTGTTTCAAAGGCAAATCTTCGACCTGGTGACCTTGTGTTCTTCTCAAGAGGCAAAGGTATTTCCCATGTTGCAATTTATGCAGGAAACGGTCAGGTTCTACATGCACCTCGTGCAGGCAAGAGAGTGTGCTATCAGTCACTTGCATCACTTTCAGGCTCACTTAAGTATGTTGGTGCAAGACGAGTTCTGTAATTAAATAAAAATATAACCGTCTCTTTTGAGGCGGTTTTTTATTGCACTTTGCCATATTTTATGGTACAATAAACCTATAGCATGTCCTGGAGGAATAATATGTTTTCTGAGTATATGATTATATGCATCTTCTATATTTTGGGCATATTTATTTCCAAAGGCTTTGATATGTCCACAACATTTTTTGCATCACTTTTCGTGTTTTTTGTAGCAACACTCCTATCGATTATTCAACGAAAAGTAAAATGGAGCGTTTTTCTTTTAACATTCGTGTTTCTGTTTGGTGGTTTTCGATATTTTGATGAATCGCAAAACAACCTTATATATGAATTTCCTGAAAAGTATGTTACTGTTTGGGGTACTATATATTCGCCTGCTGTCACTACGGATACTGGTTACAATAGCCGATATATCCTGAAACTTGATTCTGTGACCTATCAGGACAGAATGATTAAAACAAATCAAAAGATACTTCTAAACACCAAAGATTCTTTTCCTTTTGGAGCAAAAATTGTTGCATCGGGTTTTCTTGATGAATTAGAAGGAATAGACAACCAAAATGAGTTTGACTTTTCACTGTACTACAAAGGAAAAGGGATTATCGCAAGACTTACCGCCTATGAAATACGCCAAAACGGCATGACATTTTCCGTGCATCCTGAGTTTTTGGTTGGAAAAGTGCGACATCTTGCCGATATGACCATAGACACCCATTTTGACGGCGTTAATTCTGCATTTTTAAAGGCAATTGTTACGGGAAACAAGGGCGGTTTTTCAAGAGATTATCTTGATATTCTAATAAAAACAGGGATTTATCGCTCACTTTACACGCCTATTATACACATATCTCTTATATTCTTAATCGCCGGGGTTCTGCCTTTTTGCAAAAGGCATCGAGACTCACTTGTTATAATGCTGGTTTTTCTCTATGCACTTTTAAACAGTACATCACCCACAATCATAAAAGCTGCAATGCTCTGTGCTTTTATGATTTTACGAAAGCAAATTTTCGGGTTTGCAAACAAGCTTGATATGCTATCAAAAATTGTGCTTGTTATAACAATAATTGATCCGCTATTATGCTTCTATTCAGGATTTGTGATGTCAGTAACTTCATCGGTGCTTGTATGTGTTTCGTATACACCTTTATACGAAAAATTTTACCATGCTTTAACCAAGCGTAATGTCCCTTACAACAAACAACTTACAAATCTATTAACCTTATGGGTGATATTTGCTTTAGGCACATTTCCTATTGCTATCTACACCATGGGCAATGTTTCAATATATGCATCTTTGTTTGTTGTGCTTCTTATGCCCGCCATAATTTTTGTGATAATAGTATCACCTTTTATGCTTTTATCACTTGGAATATTGGGTGCATCACCTGTGCTATTCCCAATTGTTGACAAGATTATAACTTTTGTATCATACCTACCGTATCTTGCGGAAAGGCTGCCTGCATACTACATAACGGCAAGAACTCCGCTGCTTTGGGAAATAGTGGCATTTTACCTATTATGGTGGGTGTTTATAAGAATTCTTAAATTCAGATTCAGGACACCAAAAACCGCTGTAATCCTCACTGTGGCATTGGGAATGATGTTCTCATCCATAATTACTTATGACTACAACACACTTTTTATATACTTTGTAAATGTAGGTCAGGGTGACGGTGCTGTTTTGCACACTTCCCGCGGAGAAACGGTACTTATTGACGGTGGC
>JAZNWI010000046.1:0-20963 GCA_045593305.1 Clostridia bacterium
ATAAGGGCGACCTATGCCGCCCTTATTTGTCATTTACAGAAAGTTTGCCGGATTCTGTGCAACACCATTCACTTTTACTTCAAAGTGAAGATGGTTTCCTGTTGAGTTACCGGTTGAGCCAACCCTTGCAATAGTCTGACCTTTTGTTACCTTTTGGCCTGCTTTTGCAATAAGAGTACTGCAGTGAGCATAAAGGGTTACATATCCGCTACCGTGGTTTATGGTTATGGTATATCCATATCCGTTTATCCATCCGGATGTTAAAACAACACCGTCTTCCGCAGCATAAATTGCTGTTCCTGCAGGTGCAGCATAGTCAATTCCCGAATGTAATTTTCTTGTTCCGGTGATAGGATGTATTCTGTATCCAAACGGTGAAGAAATCCGGGTATAGCATGCAAGTGGCAGTATAAACTTACCGTTTCCTGTATAGGTAAGACCCTTCTGGTCTGATTTTCCAAGTGCTGCATTTATCTGTGCCTGAATCTGGCGTTCTGCTGCTTCCATTTCGGCTTCCTGCTTCTTAAGCTCGTTTATATCCTTTGAAAGTGCATCTATAAGCTTTTGCTGTTCCTGCTGTTTTGACTTAATCGAGCTTCTTTTTCCCTCAAGAATTTCCATTGCTTCAACCTGTTCATTTTTTTCGGTTTCAATGATTTCTTTGGCTGCAGCAATCTGGTCAATCTGCATTTGATAATCTGCAATTATTTTATTATCGTGCTTTACAATTGACTCAATAATTGAAAGTCTTGTAAATAAGTCTGACAAGCCTTTTGCTGAAAAAATCATTTCAAGATATGAAGTTGTACCGCTTTCGTACATAATCTTCATTCTCTTTTTAAGCTGCTTGTCTGTTTTTTGAAGTGACTCGTCAATTACTGCTATTTCAGCATTTTTTGCCTCAATTTCGGCATTTTTCTCGTTTATAACGCTTTCTATTATATCAATATCGTCCTGAAGACTTGCAATCTCAAGGTCAATAGCATTTTTCTTTTTCTTCTGCTCATTTTGTTCTTGCTGTTTCGCCTTAATTTCTTTCTGGGTCTTCTCTGCATTTTTCTGATTCTGAGAAAGTTCTTCTTTAAGTTCAGACACGCTTTTTGCAGCGTACACTCCAGAAGTTGCAGATACTGAAGTTATCAAGGCTAAAAGCAAGGCTATTATTTTTTTATTCATAATACCTCCTTAAACATGCAGGTGCTTACGCATAGAAATGGCACTTCCTACGACGCCTATCATACTTCCGAATACAACAAATAGTATGGCAAGTATTGGTGCAACCTCTCCCGCTCTTATAAGTTCTACTACTCCAAAATTAAGCTTGTCCCCAATGTAGCTTACCAGGGCAAAATATCCCCAGAATACCAACAAAAATGCTATTACTGCAGCAGAAAAACCGATAATAAGACCTTCTAAAACAAACGGAATTCTTATAAATCTGTCTGTTGCACCAATGTATTTCATAATGTTGATTTCTTTTCTTCGGTTAAATACGGTAAGCTTTACGGTATTTGAAATGATTACGATTGCAACCATTAACAGTACAATCATCATTGCAATGGTAAACTTCTTAACACCGCCTGATAGTGAAACGACTGTGTTTACAACATCCTGTTTGTTTACCACTTTGTCAACATCTACAATTTTTTCAAGCTCTGCCACAGTTTCAGTGGTTCTTTCAATGTCATCAAGTACGATTTTGTAAGAGTCGGAAAATGGATTGTCCTCATCAAATCCTTCAAGCATTCCTTCGTTTCCGTCAAACATATCAGCTTTTGCATATGCAAGGGTGTCTTCCTTTGTGAAAAGACTTATTTCCTTTACATTTTCAACACTTCTGATTTCCTCACCAATTTGTGCAACTCTTTCCTGGGTTGCCTCTGTATTTATATAAAGCTGGATTTCGCACTGGTCCTTAATCTGCTCAGTTATGCTGTTTACATTAAGTGATAAAAGAGTGAAAACGCCAAGAATCAGAAGGCAACTTGCGATAGTAAAAAGTGACGCTACACTCATAAGTCCGTTTCTTATAACATTTTTCTTTGCTTCTTTAAAAGAGTATTTAAGCTTCGACAGACTCAAGATATTCACCTCCTACTTCATCTCGGATAATGTTTCCGTCGGAAACTTCGATAACTCGCTTCTTCATAACATCAACAATATCTTTAGCATGGGTTGCCATGATTATAGTTGTTCCCATACGGTTAATCTCATCTAAAATATCCATAATTTCCATTGCTGTCTTTGGATTCAAGTTTCCTGTTGGCTCGTCCGCAAGCAAAATAAGCGGATGATTCGCCAAAGCTCTTGCAAGAGCTACTCTTTGCTGCTCACCACCGGATAACTGTCTTGGATACATTTTTGCTTTATAGTTAAGTCCCACTTCGTTTAAAACTTCAGGAACACGTCTTCTTATTTCACGGCTTGATGCACCAACAACGCGCATAGCAAATTCTACATTTTCATATACAGTTCTGTCCTCTAAAAGACGGAAGTCCTGAAAAACAACGCCCATTTTACGGCGGAGAAACGGAATTTCCTTATCAGGAAGCTTTGTAATATCAATTCCGTCAAGCAAAATTTCGCCCTCTGAAACATTTGTTTCACGCATCAAAAGCTTGGTAATTGTCGTCTTTCCGGCACCTGATGAGCCAACCAGGAATACAAATTCACCATTTTCAATTGTAAAACTGGCATTTGAAAGGGCTATGTTGCCGGCATCTTCAAACTGCTTGGTAACATTTTTAAATTCAATCATTTTAATTTCTCCCGTTTTTAATCAAAAAGGTGCGGCAAAAAACACCGCACACAATTTTCCTATATCTTCATAGGATTTGACGACAAGTACTTATGAACCATCATTGCAACTTTAAATACGATTGCCTGGTCAAATTTTCTAAGGTCAAGTCCTGTTAACTTATAGATTTTTTCAAGTCTATATACCAAAGTATTTCTGTGTACAAAAAGCTGTCTTGATGTTTCAGAAACATTAAGGTCGTTTTCGAAGAATTTGTTTATTGTAAGGATAGTTTCTGAGTCAAGCAAAGAAATGTCTCCCTTTTTGAATACTTCATGAAGGAAAAGTTCGCAAAGCTTAATAGGAAGCTGATAAATAAGTCTTCCTATTCCAAGGTTGTCATAGTGAAGAATGTATTTTTCTTCGTCAAAAACCTTACCCACTTCAAGAGCAATCTGAGCCTCTTTATATGCAGAGTTTAGAAGATTGATATTTTCAGCAACTGTGCTTACACCCAAAAGCACGCTCATCATGGTTTCAGAGTGAACTGTATCCACAATTTGTTTTGCAAGAGCATCTATATATTCAGCATCCTGCTTTTCCTTAAGTTCTTTTATAAGGACGATATTGCTTGAATCAATATTGATAACAAAATCCTTTTCCTTATCAGGGAACATATTACGGATAACTTCGTAAATACCGATTTCACCTTTTTTAAGAACCTTAATGTAGAATACAACTCTTGCTATATCAACATCCACATGAAGCTCCAAAGCTTTCTGGTGAAGGTCAAAGGCAAGCATATTATCAAATATGATATTCTGCATAAAAATTGTTTTATCATATTTTTCGTCATAATAGCGACGTACATTGTTTGCTGCAATAGCTATTGCGTTACAACAATAACGTGCAACTTCATCTGTACCTTCAACATACACTATATATTCAGGATATGGCCTTCCCTCAATAAGTCTTAAGGTATAACCTTCCCTAATAAATACCTTTTCTTCACTTGCTGAGTCAATAAGTTCACGGGCTAAATCCTCTGAAATTTCAGGGCCATTTGACGCCAAAACAAGTCCGGTTGCATCTGCAATACCAAACTTTTTCTGGAACACCTCTGACATCTGAGATACAATATCCTGAAATGCTTTACTAATCATAGTTAAACTCCTCCACGAATAAACTAATATTCCATTACATTATAGCATATTTTTTTTGAAATGTATAGTTTTTTTTGTATATTTTTTTTAAAAGTTACAATTTTTTAATAATTTAGTGCTTTTACTTCGTTTTTTTCCTTTTTGTTTGACATATTATGGGGTTTGTAATATAATTATTTAAAGAAAATTTGTTGATTTAAGGAATTTGATATGAAAGAAATTTTGACAAAAGGGTTTGAACAACTGAAAATTTTAGCTGAAGAAAAACAAATTTCACAACTTATCCGCTATTCAGAATTATTAGTGGATTGGAATGAGAAAATAAATCTCACCGCAATATGCGATGAAAAAGGTATTGCCGAAAAGCATTTTTTGGATAGCGCAACGGCACTTTTAACAGGATGTGTGAATGGAAAAGTGATAGATGTCGGAACAGGCGCAGGCTTTCCCGGTTTTGTTCTTAAAATCCTGAAACCGGAAATTGAGCTTACACTTTTGGATTCCCTTCAAAAGCGTATAAACTTCTTAAAAACTGTTGGCGAAGAGCTTACAGTTGATGCAGAATACATCCATGCGCGTGCCGAAGATGGCGGAAGAATGTATCGCGAAAAGTACGACACCGTGGTTTCCCGTGCTGTTGCCAATATGACTGTTTTATCAGAGCTTTGCCTGCCATTTTTGAAGGTGGGCGGACACTTTCTTGCACTTAAAGGTCCTCTTGCTGATGAAGAGCTTTCTGATGCAAAAAAGGCGATTCATATCTTGGGCGGCGAAGTTACCGATGTGTTTTCCGCAAAAATTCCCGGAACCGACCTTAACCACAAGATAATTATCGTAAAAAAAGTGCGACACACACCGCAACAATATCCCAGAAAACCCGGAATTGCAACAAAAAATCCTCTCGGGTCTTGTTATAATTTGAAGAAAAAGCCGACTAAATAAAAAAGTCGGCTTTTTTTGACGAACGAATTTTCTTTACAACCCCGAAAACTATGCTAAAATTATCTTGAAGCGCTGCTAAAGAATGCAGTTTAGCGCTCAAAAAAAACAGTCACTTCATGATTTTTGCGATTCACTCCCATCGCACATGAAATGACAAACCGTAAGGCGTACCCATGTCTGACATTGTATGTATATGTGCATAAGCTCCCAATTATGTGCCATTTACTACCCCCCTTATTTTATTTTCAGGCGGTCGCCTTACGGGCCTTCCATTTTATTTACACGAAAGGATAATTGTTATGCAGGTTTTCAAGTTAAAAGAAAAGGAATCAATGAAAGTTGTAAGTCTTCCCATACATTCCATATTCCCAAACCCATCACAGCCACGAAAATTTTTTGATACCGTAAGCCTTGAAGAGCTTACCGAGTCTATTGAGGAATTTGGCATCATTCAGCCTGTGACAGTAAGAAAAGTACGCGGTGGATATGAGTTAGTTGCAGGTGAGCGAAGATTTCGTGCAGCAGAAAATGCAGGTCTTGATTCAATCCCTGCAATAATTTTAAATGTTGACGAAAAAAAATCCGCTCTTTTAGCATTGCTTGAGAATCTTCAGCGAGATGACCTTTCATTTTTTGAAATTGCGGAAAGCTATCAGAATTTAATTAAAACACAGGGTATGACCCAGGAAGAGATTGCAAAAAAGCTTGGTAAATCACAATCAAATATTGCAAACAAATTAAGGCTTTTACGCCTTTATCCAAGAACCCGCAGGCTTATATCTGAATATTCCCTTTCTGAGCGACATGCAAGGGCACTTCTTCACTTAACTGATGAAGAAGCACAGCTTTCAGCTGCCCGTATAATTAACGAAAAAAAGCTGAATGTTACAGAAACTGAAGAGCTTATAAGAAAGATGTTGACCCCTCCCACGCCGCCTGCACAAAAGCTTAAATTCAAAAGCTTTCATGATGTCAGGGTCTTTACCAACACTATAAAAAAAGCCCTTGAACTAATGCGCGACGGCGGTGTTAATGCGGATATGGAAACCAACTCTTTCGATTGGGGTATTGAGTATGTTATAAAGGTGAGAAACGAATAAAAAACCCACAGCAAACGCTGTGGATTTTTTTATTTTGCTAAACTGCTTGCTTTTTCGATTGCAGCATGGATATTCGGGCAGAATCTGTCTTCACCCACCTTATCGTAGAACCCGTTTTTCTTCATTACGGCAAGCGGTTGATTTGCCACGTGTGAAAGGATAAGACTGATGCCGTTTTTCTCACACTTCTTACGAAGCTCTTCAAGAGAGTTCATAGCCGTTGCATCAAGTGCAGGGACTGCTCTCATACGAAGTACAAGGCACTTTGTGTACTCCTTAAATCTAATATCAAGAATTTTATCTGCCGCACCGAAAAACAGCGGTCCTGAAATTTCATAAACCCTAACATGCTTTGGTACGTCCATAAGGTCCTTATCATCATTTTCCGTGTCCTCAGTTACATATTCCCAGTCAGAAACAACTGTTTCCTCACTCATTCTCTTCATAAATAACATTGCAGCTAAAATCATTCCAACTTCAATAGCAACAACTAGGTCGAATATTACTGTAAGAGCAAAGGTTGTAACCATAACAATTGTATCGCTTTTTGGGGCAGTTTTTACAACCGACACAAACTTTTTCCATTCGCTCATATTGTAAGCCACCATAAACAGAATTGCTGCAATTGTCGGCATTGGGATAAGGCCGGCATATGGCATCAGGAACAATAGCACCAATAAAAGCACTACTGAATGTACCATTCCAGAAATTGGTGTTCGTCCGCCGTTGTTGGCATTTGCCGCTGTTCTTGCAATTGCGCCTGTTGCCGGAATTCCACCAAAGAAAACAGATGCAATATTACCTGCTCCCTGTGCCACAAGCTCCGCATTTGAGTTATGGCGTGAGTTTACCATACTGTCTGCAACAACACAGGATAAAAGTGACTCGATTGCCGCCAAAATTGCTATTGTAAACGCATCAGGCAAAACTGCACTAATTTTTGCAAGAGAAAAGTCCATTCCGCCGAAATCAACTTTTGGGAGTCCTGCCGGAATTGTGTAAAGCTCACCGATTGTGAATACGCCATCATCAAGTCCCGGTATGAATTTCACCATTAAAACGCCTGCAAACACCGCAATTAGTGACGGCGGCACACGCTTTTCAAATTTTGGGTATATAATCAAAATCGCAAGACACACAGCACCTACCAAAAGTGCTTGAGGACTGAATGTAGAAATAGCCTCAAAATTTGCCTCAAGCTTTTCTATTGCTTCGATTGGCTTTACGCCATCGACATAAGTTAGACCAAAAAAGTCCTTTAACTGACCAATTAAAATTGTAACCGCAATACCTGATGTAAAGCCTGTTGTAATGGTGTAAGGAATAAACTTGATAAGACTTCCAAGCTTGAATACACCCATTAATATCAGGATTATACCTGCCATTACTGTGGCAAGGAAAAGTCCGTCCATCCCCTGACTTGCCACGATTCCTGCAACGATAGTTGCAAATGCGGCAGTTGGGCCTGCAATCTGTATTCTGCTTCCGCCCAATAGCGATACTACAAATCCTGCCGCAATTGCGGTATAAACACCGCAAGCAGGCTCTACGCCTGACGCTAAGGCAAGGGCAATTGATAAAGGTAGTGCAATAATTGCCACGATTATTCCGGCAATTATGTCCTTTACAAACTGCTCTTTTGTGTAGCTTTTAAGCACAGAAAAGAGTTTTGGCTTTAAGTAAAAATTGTTCATTTTGAGTTTTCTCCTTTTGTTGTTAGTATTTTTATTACGATACATAAGGTTTAGATGCAAACATTTCAAAGGCTTCTCCTTGAGGAGAGGCTCCTCCGTAGGCGGTGGTGAGGTGTTGTATGGAACGGATTTATCCGTTCCGCGGAATGCATAAATGCATTCCCAACGATTCCACCTCATCCTAGTTGCTTCGCAACCCACCTTCCCCTCAAGGGGAAGGCTTTCTTATTTCGTCAAATTTCGACATCCATTGTGCGATATATAAGGTTTAGATGTCACTTAACATTCGTTGCTTTATTTTAGATAATACTTCCCTTACTCGTTCAGCTTCTCTATAGTCATTTAAAAGTTCATCTATATGCTTTTTTCTTGGAATTCCTGTTTTCGTATCAAGAACAATATCAACAAAACAACTATGGCACCAATAATTTCTTTTCGTACGAATTATCTCTAACTCGTTATAAAATAGTTCTCCAATCACACATCGTTCTTTTATTTTTTCTTGTTCTCTTATCTTTTTCATTATAAAATTTAATCCATCATTATTAACATCCGTCAAATTATCACAAAACGCCGAAACATCTTCTCTAGGAAGTATATCCATGTTCATACATGCGTAAATCCCCTTCAAATGCATCTCAATGTATTGATAGTGTTCAATCAATTCACTATACATTATTTTAAATTTATTAAGGTCCACCATTTCACCTTCTTTTTCAACAATCTTACTATATCCACCTCAAGTTAATACCAACTATAACTAACTTGATGCTTTTCTAAGATACTAATTTATTTCTCCACCCATTATACCACCAAAATTATTCCAGTACAATAGCCCTGAGTTTACAAGTATGTTACTTTTTGTCAAATTTTAAAAAAAAGTCTTGACTTTATTAATTTAAAGTGGTAATATATGTGCAATAAATGCGTTTGAGCAGGAACAAGTAGGTCATTACGGAACCTTGAGAGAGTTGCCGGTTGGTGCGAGGCAATGGGAAAATTTTGATTGAATACATCCTTGCAAGCAGTGCACCGAACAAGTAAATCTTAAGTAGGCTGCAACGGGAGTTCCCGTTATAGAACAGAAGTGTTGATGGACACTTTAAGGCTATAGTCGTGAGGCTATAGTGAACTGAGGTGGTACCACGGGAATTATCTCGTCCTCTAAAATTCTAAATTTAGAGGACGGGTTTTTTATTTGCAAAAAATCCTCCTCGGCAAAAGAAAGGAAGGATTTTTATGGTATTAAAAATCGGTATGTTGGTAGTATTTTTTGCAGTTATGGTGGCAGTTGGCTTTTACTGCAGAAAAAATTCCACAGATGTAAGTGGATTCGTTTTAGGTGGTCGAAGCGTTGGCCCTTGGCTTACAGCTTTTGCGTACGGAACATCCTACTTCTCAGCAGTTATTTTCGTTGGCTATGCAGGACAGTTTGGTTGGAAATTCGGTGTTGCTTCTACCTGGATTGGTATCGGCAACGCAGTTTTAGGCTCACTTCTTGCATGGGTTGTTTTAGGAAGAAGAACTCGCCTTATGTCACAGCACCTAGAAAGTGCGACTATGCCTGAGTTCTTTGGAAAAAGATACTTAAGCCCTGCACTTAAGATTGTTGCATCAATTATTGTATTCATTTTCCTTATTCCATACACAGCGTCACTATACAATGGTCTTTCAAGACTTTTCTCAATGGCGTTCCCTGGAATTGATTACTCCGTATGCGTAATAATCATGGCAGTTTTAACAGGTATTTATGTAATCGCCGGCGGATACATGGCAACAGCAATTAATGACTTTATTCAAGGTATTATTATGCTTATCGGTATTGTTGCGGTTATCGGTTCTGTACTTAGTTTGAACGGTGGATTTTTGGGTGCGCTTGAAGGTCTTGCACAGGTTGAAGGAAGTGTGCCTGGTGCATTCAACTCATTCTTTGGCCCTGACCCGCTTAACTTATTATTTGTCGTAATTCTTACATCACTCGGTACTTGGGGTCTTCCGCAGATGGTACAAAAGTTCTATGCAATCAAAAGCGAAAAGGATATTGACAAGGGTACAATTATTTCTACATTATTTGCAATTGTGGTTGCCGGCGGATGCTACTTCCTTGGCGGTTTTGGAAGACTTTTCACCGACAAGCTTAATGTAGTAAATGGTACACCATCCGGCGGATTTGATGCAATTATTCCTACTATGCTTGAAAATCTTCCTGATGTTATAATTGCCGTTGTAATCGTGCTTGTACTTTCTGCTTCAATGTCTACACTATCTTCACTTGTTCTTGCATCAAGTTCAACACTTACTCTTGATATGATAAAGGGCCATGTTGTAAAGAATCTGTCAGAAAAGAAGCAGGTACTTATTATGCGAGTTCTTATCGTTGTATTCATCACTGTTTCTGCATTTATTGCACTTAACAAAGATAAGCTTGGATACATAGCTGATATGATGGGTATTTCATGGGGAGCACTTGCCGGTGCATTCCTGGCTCCGTTCCTATACGGTTTATACTGGAAAAAGGCTACCAAGCTTTCTGTTTGGGCAAGCTTCATCTTTGGCGCAGGCATTATGGTTCTTAACATGGTTGCCCGCCCGATGTTCCCTGTAATTATGCAGTCACCTATTAACTGTGGTGTTATCGCAATGCTGGGAGGTCTAGTGATAGTTCCAATTGTGAGCTGGATTACTCCAAAGCTTCAAAGAGAAAAAGTAGAAGAAATGTTTGAATGCTACAATGAAGAAGTAACTGTAAAAGCAACAGAATCATTAGGAAACTAACTTACATAAAAAAAGAAGTCAGGTTAAACCTGACTTCTTTTTTATTTACTTGCTTTTTCAAGGTCTTTATTTCTGATTTCAACACGCCTTACCTTACCGCTGATTGTCTTTGGAAGTTCATCAACAAATTCCACAATTCTTGGATATTTATAAGGTGCTGTATGTGTTTTAACATATTCCTGGATTTCTTTCTTAAGTTCATCAGAACCCTCTTTGCCCTTTACAAGCACGATTGTAGCCTTTACAATCTGTCCACGGACTTCGTCAGGAACAGCTGTGATAGCACATTCCAGAACATAAGGAAGCTCCATGATAACACTTTCGATTTCAAAAGGTCCTATACGATAGCCTGATGACTTGATAACATCATCGATACGGCCTACATACCATAGGTATCCGTCTTCGTCCATGGTTGCCTGGTCGCCTGTATGATAGTAACCATCGTGCCATACATCCTTTGTCTTTTCTTCGTCAAGATAGTATCCGATAAATAATCCACAAGGAACACTGTCCTTTGTTCTGATACAGATTTCACCAGTATCACCTATTGCACATTCTTTACCGTCCGGGTCAAGGATTACAACATCATAAAGCGGACTTGGTCGTCCCATTGAGCCGATTTTTGGAGTTGAGCCCACAAAGTTTGCGATTGAAAGAGTTGTTTCTGTCTGTCCGAAGCCTTCCATGATTGTAAGACCTGTTGCCTTTTTAAACTGATTAAATACTTCAGGGTTTAGTGCCTCACCTGCTGTTGTTGCATACTCAATTGAAGACAGGTCATACTTTGACAAGTCTTCCTTGATGAAGAATCTGTACATTGTTGGCGGAGCACAGAATGTTGTGATCTTGTACTTTGCGAACATCGGCAGAATGTCTTCTGAATTGAATCTGTCAAAGTCGTATGTGAATACCCCTGCCTCACATAGCCACTGACCGTATAGCTTACCCCAAAGAGCCTTACCCCAGCCTGTATCAGAAATTGTGAAGTGAAGTCCGTCAGGGTTAACATTGTGCCAATGTTTAGCTGTTGGGTAATGTCCCAAAGCATATTTATATGAATGAGTTGCGATTCTTGGGTAGCCTGTTGTTCCTGATGTAAACAGCATAAGCATAGGATCATTTCCGCAAGGAGAATCGTCTCTTCTTTCATAGTGAGTGCTGAAACGCTCCATTTCTACATTAAAGTCATTCCAGCCGTCCTTTTGGCCACCCACAAGAACTTTAATCATATCAGGGAATTCTTTTGCTGCCTTTTCAGCCTCGTCCGATACATCGCCATCTGCGGTACATACGATAGCTTTTACCTTTGCAGCCTTATATCTATACTCAAAATCGTGTTCAACAAGCTGATTTGTTGCCGGAATTGCGATAGCACCGATTTTATGTAGTGCAAGCATACAGAACCAGAACTGATAATGACGCTTTAGAACAAGCATTACAGTATCGCCACGCTTTATACCAAGAGATTCAAAGTAGTTTGCAGTTTTTGCAGAATACTTTTTCATATCGCTGAAAGTGAACCTACGGTCAGTTTTGTCGTTTGCAACCCACATCATAGCAGTCTTGTCAGGTGACTTTTTAGCAATTGCATCAACACAGTCAAATGCGAAATTGAACTTATCATCATTTTTGAATGTGATGCCGTTGAACACGCCGTTTTCGTCATAGCTTGATTCGACAAAGTCATCAGCAACAGTCTTTTTAGCCTGCTTTTTAGCTACTGCAGCTTTTGCAGCGATGAATGGTGCTTCAGGATATTCTTCGCTGAACTGACCATCCTGTGGGTTTAATACAACTGCATGGAACTCACAGCCTTCTTCTGAAACTGCAATCATACCGTGAGGAATGATACTGTTATAGAAGATAGAGTCGCCTTCGTGAAGAACATCTACATGGTTTCCAACCTGAACCTTTAGTGAACCCTTTACGATAACATCAAATTCCTGACCGTTATGTGAATTAAGCTTAATTGGTGCATTCTGTTCTTCTGCAAGGTATGGGAACTTAACCAAGAATGGCTCTGCAAGTTTCCCTTTGAATTTTGGTGCAAGGTTATTGTAAACAAAACCCTGCTTCTTTATAATCTTAAGACCTTCGCCCTTTCTTGTAATAGCAAATGAAGTAAGGGTTGTGCTGGTACCATCTAAGATATCAACAACTTCAACTCCGCAAGCTTTTGCACACTTATAGATAAATGTGAAGCTGAAGTCTGTTTCGCCCTGTTCCAAGACTTTGTAGTCTTCCACAGATACACCTGTTAACTTTGCAAGCTCTTCAGGAGTGTATCCTTTTGCCTCGCGCAGGTCTTTGATTCTGCCTGCAACTTCTTTCAAATTGTAATCCATTTTTTTGTCTCCTTTCTTTTCCGCCTGCACTTTTTTGCAGATGCGGTTTGAATAAAACAAAAAACCCGTCTCAAAATAAACTTTTGAGACGAGTATTAAACCCGCGGTACCACTCAAATTACGGAAAATGTTTCCGTCACTTACCAGGCTCTATCAAGCCTTTTGCCTTTACGCAGCAATACGGAAGGAGTCTACTAAGCTTTTAGCCTTTCGGTCCTTCGACTCAGAAGTGATGGGTCATTGGAAAGCTCTGCCATTGCCTCGCACCATCCGGCAACTCTCTCAAGGTTTTGCAATCCGACCGTCTTCGTCATAGTCGTTCTTTGTGATATTCAAATTTATAATGTATTATACTCCTGATTTTTTGAAATGTCAATAGTTTTTTTGAATTTTTATAATCGATTGCAAAATCGGGGATTTTTCGGGGATAATAAAACAATTTTTCGAATTATTTTATCACGATTTTTGCCCTCCCAGGCTTCAACTCCCTCTTTATTTAATTGCAAGAAACATTTGGTCCGAAGCGCAAATTAACCGAAAAAAGTTGGTAGCGACAGTTTGCCGTCGTGAGTGCGTTTACAAACGAACAGGTAAACCGAGCGTGACTTTTTTCGGAAAAGGAGGAACAGCGTTTTAGGCGAGTTCTTTTTTAACAAAAAAAAGAACAAGCGATTTTACGCTTGTTCCGACGTGGTGGAGATGACGGGAGTTGAACCCGTGTCCGAAAACATATTCACCCCGGCATCTACGAGTGTAGATTGTGTTTTTAGATTCCCCTCATGCGTTCCTCACAATCAAGTTCCGCACTACGGTAGTTTTTAGTTCATGACCATCCCCAAAACAAAAGACGATTCACGTTCACCACTGGGTAGACGCCTTTACTTAAGCCGTGGTACTCTTAAGAAAGACGGCAGCGTAAATTACGCAGCGTAAGCTAAATTTTTGTTAGCGTTTATTTTTAAAAATTGGACAGTTTTAAGTGTTACCCGGCACTACTCGCTTCCGAAGCTTCAACATCCCCGTCGAAGCCGTTGCATCCCCATATTGTGCCTTTGTATTCTAACATACAAAGGCATAAAAATCAACTGGTTTTATTTAGTTTTTTCTTATTCTTTCGGCAAGGTTCAATGTATCCGGGGTATACCCTACCCATTCCGATTTCAAATTTATCCACTAGTTCCTTTAAAGATTTTATCCCAAAATCCTCTAAAATATGCACAAGCACCATAGCACAGGCATAAGCATCATCACATGCTGTATGATGGGAAAAGCAAATTCCCAGGCTTTCACCCAAAGCATTTAACTTATGGCTTTCAAGCTCCGGATAGGCTTTCTGTGACAGCTTCACTGTGCAAAGATAATCAAACGCAGGAAGCTCTATTCCAAACATATCAAGCGTCTTTGTCAAAACTCCTACATCAAATGACGCATTATGAGCTATTACAAGTTTGTTTTGTATATAAGGCTTAATCTCCTCCCAATACTTGTCAAAGGTCTTTTTTGTGTAAACCATTTCCGGCGTTATGCCGTGAATTGTTATATTATATTCGGTAAATTCAAAAGGCTCCGGCTTTACCAGAATTTCCTTTACCTCTTTTACCTTATTATCCTCCACAACACATATACCCATACTGCATATACTGGTCCATTTGGATGTTGCGGTCTCAAAATCTATTGCTACAAAATCCATTTTTCTCTCCGTAAAACTTTTTCTCTTATAATTTTATAACAAAAACCGTTTCAAGTCAATAAAACACCTATTAAAATAATTGCATTATTGTGAATTTTATGGTATAATATTAAAAGTTAAATGGAAAGGATTGATATTTTTGGCTCAATTTTCTTTTACTCCCCGTGGTGTTTGTTCTGCTCAAATAGATTTTGAAATAGACGGCGATATTGTTAAAAACATCCGCTTTCACCGTGGTTGCAGTGGCAACACCCAAGGCGTAGCCAAGCTTGCAGAAGGAATGAATGTTCACGATGTTATTGCAAGACTTAAAGGCGTTGACTGTAATGGCCGTGGCACAAGCTGTCCTGACCAGTTTGCACAAGCTTTGGAAGTTGCACTTTCAAAAATGGAATAATCTCCAAAAAGCCCTCATATAATGGTATGAGGGTTTATTTTTTTTTGGAGGTATATTATGAAAAAATTTTTTTCTATAACTTTAATCTGCCTTTTGACAGGCTTTTTTATTTTTGCAAACGGACAAGCCTCAAGAAACAAATACGAATGCCATATATATTTTGTAGACAGACAGCTTCACCGTCTCATCCCGCTCCCATTTTCACCACTTAAAACTCCTGAGAAAACTGCAAAAGCACTCCTTTGCGAACTTATATCAGGAAGAGACAACAATCCCGAAATCCTGCGAATTATTCCTGACATAAAAGATTCAATAACAGTCGAAATTTCATCAAATATAGCCTGCGTAAATCTTTCTTCAGAGCTTGTTCACCACATAAACAAGAATCCCGAAACCGAAAAACTTGTTATTTATCAGATTGTAAACTCCCTTACCTCGGTAGAGGACATTAATTATGTGCGGTTTACCATTGACAATGAAGTCAGCAAAGCGTTCCTTGGTTTTTTGGATATGCGAGAAATTTTTACCGCTGATTACGACACATAGGTATTGAATTATAGCGAAATTTGTGATAAAATTAGTTAATATGTTTTATGGAGGGACTTCAAATGATAACAGAAAAATATTTTGGTAAATCAGGTGCAGGCGAAGTGACCGCTTACACTCTTTCAAATAATAACGGGCTTTCCGCTGAAATTTTAACCCTTGGCGGTATTTTAAGACGACTAGAAGTAAATGGAACAGATGTTGTTTTAGGACGCGAAACCGCTGATGGTTGCCTTATAGATGATGCATATCAGGGTGCTTTAGTAGGAAGAAACTCAAACCGTATTGAAAATTGCGAATTTGTAATTGGCGAAACAAAATACAAGCTTGATGCTAATGATTCAGGCAGAGATAACAATCTTCACGGCGGTGTTGATGGTTTTTCAAGACGAATCTGGAATGCAGAAGCTATTGACGGCGACGAACCACAGCTTATTCTTTCCCTGTTCTCACCTGATGGCGATCAGGGCTTCCCTGGAAATGCTGAAATTAAAGTTACATACACTCTGACCTGCGATTCACTTAAAATTCATTATGAGGGAACTTGCGATAGCGATACAGTAATAAATATGACTAACCATAGTTACTTTAATATGAATGGTCACGCATCCGGTGATGTTTTGGGGCACAAGCTATGGCTGAATGCTGATTTCTTTACACCAAACAGCGACTTATGTGTTGCAGACGGTACAATTCTTTCTGTTAAAGATACTCCCTTTGACTTTACAAGCGAGAAGGAAATCGGCAGAGATATTCACGATCCTTGCTACCAGATACAGAACTTCAGGGGTTATGACCACAATTTTGCCATAAACGGCAGAGGTTTCAGAAAATTTGCAGAGCTTACAGGCGACAAAACAGGAATTACTATGGTATGCTTTACAGACCAGCCTGGCGTTCAGGTTTATACAGCAAACTTTTTGACCGCTGATATTCCTTGTAAGGATGGTGCTAAATACACAACGCACAGCGGAGTTTGTCTTGAAACACAAGCGTTTCCAAATAACCTGAAGTTTTCACACTTCCCATCTGCAATCGTTAAAAAAGGTGAAAAATACGATACTGTAACAGAATTTAAGTTTATACAAAAGTAGGAGTTTATTATGAGAATTGTTGTAAAAGTGGGAACATCTACTCTTGCCCACAAAACAGGCAACTTAAATATCCGACGCGTGGAAAGCCTTTGCAAAGTGCTTTCTGACCTTAAAAATTCAGGGCATGAAATTATTCTTGTTTCATCAGGTGCCGTTGGAATGGGTGTTGGGAAGCTTTGCCTTTCAAAGCGTCCTGAAGACATCCCGACCAGGCAGGCTGCGGCGGCTGTTGGTCAGTGTGAGCTTATGTATACATACGACAAGCTTTTCTCTGAATACAACCACACAGTTGCACAAATTTTGCTTGTAGGACTTGATATTGAAAACGAAACAAGACGCCAGAATTTCAAGAACACACTTTCAAGACTTCTTGAAATGAATGTACTTCCTATTATCAACGAAAACGATACTGTATCAACTGATGAAATCGTAATCGGTGACAATGATACCCTATCCTCCATCGTTGCATCTACAATAAATGCTGACCTTTTGGTATTGCTTTCTGACATTGACGGTCTTTATACTGCTGACCCAAGATGCGATAAAAACGCAAAGCTTATTGATGTGGTGGAAAGCATTACACCTGAAATTTTTGCTTTAGCCGGCGGAAAAGGTTCTACCCTTGGTACAGGTGGAATGTCTACCAAAATAAAAGCGGCACAGAATGTTAATGAGCATGGAATTGATATGATTATTGCCAACGGAAGTGACCCTGAAATTCTTTACGACATTGCAGAGGGTAAAAATGTAGGCACAAAATTTGTGGCAAGCAGGAAGTGATTTTATGACGACAATTGAAATCTTAGAAAATGCCAAAAGTGCATGGAAATCTCTTCCGCAAATTACGGAAGATAAAAAGAACGCCGTTCTTGTTGCAATGGCAGAAAAATTGCGTGAGCATTGCGACAGTATTTTAGAGGCAAACAAACTGGATGTAGAAAAAAGTAAAGGTATCATATCAGATGTTATGCTTGACAGACTTTCCCTTACAAAAGAGCGGGTATTCTCAATGGCGGACGGAATTTTAGATGTTGCAAAGCTTCCTGACCCAGTTGGAATAGTTTTAGATGAGCATGCACGCCAAGACGGACTTTTGATTAAAAAGGTTTCTGTTCCAATCGGTGTAATTGCCATAATTTATGAAAGCAGACCTAATGTTACATCAGATGCTGCAGCTCTTTCCTTTAAAAGCGGAAATGCCTGCGTTCTTCGCGGCGGAAAAGAAGCTTTTAACTCCGCAAATGCAATTGTCATAGCACTTCGTGAGGCACTTATGGAAAACAACATTCCAAAGGAAATGATTAGTCTTATAGAGGACACTACAAGGGAAAGCGCCAAGGAAATTATGACGGCAAACGGTCTTGTTGACCTTTTAATTCCCCGTGGCGGTCACGGACTTATTTCTGCTTGTGTTGAAAACGCCACCGTTCCTTGCATACAGACAGGAACAGGCATTTGCCACATTTATGTTGATAAGTATGCTGACCTCAATAAAGCAGTAAGCATTATAAACAACGCCAAAACAAGCCGTCCATCAGTTTGCAATGCTTGCGAAGTATGTGTTGTACATAAAGATATTGCCGGAGAGTTCTTGCCAATGCTAAAAGCAGAGCTTGCAGAAAGAGTTGAACTAAGATGTGATGAGACTGCACACAAAATTATTGGCGGAAAACCTGCAGGAAATTACGATTTTGACACAGAATTTTTAGACTATATCCTTGCAGTCAAAGTTGTTGACAGCTTAAGTGATGCAATCGTTCACATAAACAATCATTCAACAGGACACTCTGAGGCTATTATAACAGAAAACACTGATTCTGCGGAATTGTTTATGAACAGTATTGACTCAAGTAGTGTTTACCACAATGCATCCACAAGATTTACCGATGGCGGTGAGTTTGGTCTTGGATGTGAAATGGGTATATCAACACAAAAGCTTCATGCAAGAGGCCCTATGGGACTTTTTGAGCTTACAACCTACAAATATAAAATTTACGGAAACGGACACATCCGTTAAGGAGATAAAATTATGAAATATTTAGCCGGTTTTATTGGCAGCGGAAATATGGGCAGTGCATTAGCTACTGCCGTTTCAAAAACCACCTGCCCAAAGGAAATTGCAGTTTCTGACCACAGTCAGAAGAAAGCAGAGGAATTGGCAGAAAAATTAGGTGCTGTTTGTGCAGATAATGCCGAAATAGTTAAAGAATCAAAATACATATTCTTGGGTGTAAAACCACAGATGTTAAAGAAATTATTCAAGGAAATTGCACCTCTATTAGCTGAAAGAACTGATGATTTTATTTTAGTTACTATGGCTGCCGGAACATCTGTCGCAGATATTGCGGAATTTGCAGGAAAAAGCTATCCTACTATCCGTATTATGCCCAACACTCCTGTTAGTATTGGTCATGGAATTATTCTTTTTACTTCAAATGAAAGTGTATCCGATACAACAGAATTTTGCGAAATGATGAAATCCTGCGGAACACTGGATGAAATTCCTGAAACTCTTATTGACGCCGCAAGCTGTGTTACAGGTTGTTCACCTGCCTGGATTTATATGTTTATTGAAGCACTTTCCGACGGCGGTGTTAAATGCGGACTTCCAAGAGCAAAAGCAATAGAATATGCCTGCGATGCTTTAATAGGCTCAGCAATGCTTGTTAAAAAATCAGGCAAGCATCCGGGTCAGCTTAAAGACGAGGTTACAAGTCCCGGAGGAACAACTATTGCAGGCGTTCATGCCCTTGAGAAAAAGGCATTCCGTGGAACAGTAATTGATGCAGTAACCGCGGCATATAAAAGGACATTGAATCTTAAGAAATAATAAAATAGGAACGACACACAGGTCGTCCCCCACACATTTGTTTTATCAAGCCACGCAAAACCTGAGTGCGTGGTTTTTTTGTGCACAAAAAAATCGGCATTTTGAAAATGCCGATTTTTAAATTACTTTCTTGCCATTTTTTCGTCAACTTCTGACTGCTTCCAGCTTGCCCAGTATGGACTTGCAATAAAGATTGATGTATATGCACCGGCAAGTACACCAACGATTAGTGGGAATGCAAAGTCTTTAATTGAGTTTACACCTAAGATGTAAAGAAGAATAATTGTGATAAGTGTTGTTACTGTTGTGTTAATTGTTCTTCCCATTGATTCCATAATACTCTTATCAACAACTTCAGCAACCTTCTGTCCGCGTTTTGCATTAAATCCGCGCATATTTTCACGAATTCTGTCAAAAACTACGATAGTGTTATTGATTGAGTAACCAACAACTGTAAGCATAGCCGCGATAAATGTTGTGTTAAGTGGCTTATAGCTGATTAAGTAAACAGCCATCATAACAAGTACATTAATTGCAAGAGCAAATACTGCCATTACAGCACTCTTAACTTCAAATCTTATTGCAATGTATGCTAAGATGCAAAGAAGTGCAATTAGAGTATAAATAAGAGCCTTTCCCTGTACCTGTGCACCAAAACTTGCGGAAGCTGAGTTTGAAGACATAATTGCTTCTTCACCATACTTTGCCTTGATAGCATTGTCAAGTGCAGTCTTTGTTTCAAGATCAAGCTCAGACATCTTGATTGTAGCCTGAGTTCCGTCGCCAATCTTCTGAACAACAGGAGCTGCTACTTCACCACAAGTTTCAATAACAAGGTCACGAAGTTCGTCATTATTAAACTCAGAACCTACATTAATCTGCATTCTGATACCGCCAACAAACTCTGTATCAAAGTTGAAGCCGCGTACAGCATACATAACAATTCCTACAACAATAATAAGGATAGGAAGTATTAAAAATTTTGTTTTATTCTGTGTAATTTTCATAATCTTCATACCTCCCCTTAGTTTTTCGCACCGTAAAGCTTACGGTTCTTTAAGTTCAAGCCCACAATCTGCTTTAAAAGGAACTTTGTAACAACAATTGCAGTAAACATACTGATTACTACACCAAGACCAAGTGTTACAGCAAAACCACGGATTGTTCCGATACCTGACAGGTAAAGCACAACACAAGTAATAACTGTTGTAACATTTGAGTCAAGGATTGCTGAGAATGCCTTGTTAAAGCCTGCTTCAACAGAAGCTTTAATTGTTTTACCAAGGTTAAGTTCCTCTCTCATTCTCTCGAATATGATTACATTCGCGTCAACCGCCATACCAAGTGAGGTTATGATACCTGCGATACCTGACAGGCTCAAGTTTACACGCATAATTCCCAAGATAAGTGCAATAAGACCAACATAAATTGCCATAGCAATTGAAGCCATAACACCTGACATTCTGTAAATAATAATCATGAATAGCATGATCAGAAGAACACCGATACCTGCAGCCATCATTGATGTTGGAAGAGCATCGCTACCAAGCTCTGCACCGATTGTTTCCTTTGTGATTACGCTTAGGTCGAATGGAAGCTGACCTGACTTAATCTGGTTTGCAAGAGTTTGCGCTGTTTCCGGTGTAAAGT
>JAZNWI010000047.1:0-4114 GCA_045593305.1 Clostridia bacterium
GCATAAAAATCTGTCTTTTGGAAAAACTTATCATATAAAATATGAAAGGACGGATTATTATGGTAGAGCAGGACACAATAAAGTTACTTCGTGAGTGCGATGCAGGGGTAAAAATGGGAGTTTCATCTATTGATGATGTAGTCAAATATGCCCATGATGAACGCCTGAAAAAGCTTCTCATAAAATGCAAGAACGAACACGACGAGCTGGATAGCGAATTACAGGAGCTTTTATTAAAATACAATGACGACGGAAAAGAGCCGGCAGCCATTGCAAAGAGTATGAGCTGGATGAAGACCAACATGAAGATTTCTATGGACGATTCCGACGAAACCGTTGCGGACCTTATAACCGACGGTTGCAATATGGGTGTAAAATCCCTGAACAAGTATCTTAACAAATATGAGGCGGCAGACGAAGTGTCAAAAGATATTGCAAAACGCCTTATAAACCTTGAAGAAAAGCTGGCCGTAGACATTCGCGAGTTTTTATAATAAAAAACCTCTTTGGGAAGAAATTCCCCGGGAGGTTTTTTGGTTAAAAAATATTTTAAATATAAGTAAAAATTTTGTTGTTTTTAGGGCAAAATTGTGGTATAATTATATTCGTTGGAATTTTAAGGCAGAAAGAGGCAAAATATAATGGGCGTAAAAGTTGGTTTTGACAACGACAAATATATAAGAATGCAGTCGGAACACATCCGTGAGCGTGTGTGTGAGTTTGGCGACAAGCTATATCTTGAGCTTGGCGGCAAGCTTTTTGACGACTATCATGCTTCCCGAGTTTTGCCGGGATTTCAGCCGGACAGTAAAATAAAAATGCTTATGCAGATGAAGGACAAGCTTGAAATCCTTATCGTAATAAGTGCCAGTGATATTGTAAAAAACAAGGTAAGAAGCGACTATAACATTACCTATGACTTAGATACAATCCGCCTTATAAATGCATTCCGGGGTCTTGGGCTTTTAGTGGAAAGCGTTGTTATAACAAAGTACAAGGGTCAGGCGGCAGTTGATGTGTTCAAAAAACGCCTTGAAAATATGGGAATCCGCGTTTATAAGCACTATTGCATTGAGGGTTATCCATCAAATATTGAGCATATTGTAAGCGATGACGGATTTGGCAAAAATGAGTTTGTCGAGACAAAAAAGCCTATTGTTGTGGTAACAGCACCGGGACCTGGCAGCGGAAAAATGGCAACCTGCCTATCCCAGCTATATCACGAAAATATGCGTGGCGTAAAAGCAGGATATGCTAAGTTTGAAACTTTCCCTGTATGGAATTTGCCTTTAAAGCATGATGTAAACCTTGCTTATGAGGCGGCAACTGTTGACCTTAATGATGTAAACATGATTGACCCGTTCCATCTGGAAGCTTATGGCGAAACCACAGTAAACTATAACCGTGACATTGAAGTTTTCCCTGTGCTGAATGCTATGTTTGAGAAGATTCTGGGCGAAAGTCCGTATAAATCACCAACAGACATGGGTGTTAATATGGCAGGAAACTGCATCATAGATGATGATGTTGTAAGAAGCGCATCAAAAGCCGAAATTATCCGCAGATACTATCAGGTTTTAAAGGACAAGACCAACGGAAAGTGCGATAACGAAGCAATACTTAAGATGGAGCTTATAATGAAGCAGGCAGAGGTTACCGCAAGCGATCGCGAGGTTGCCATTAAAGCCAATGAAAAAGCGGAGATGACAGGAAAGCCGGCTTGTGCAATTCAGCTTAATGACGGCAGAATTGTTACCGGAAAAACATCTTCACTTTTGGGAGCATCTTCTGCAGCACTCTTAAATGCGTTAAAGACAATTGCGGGAATTGATGACAGTGTGCATCTGATTTCACCTGAGGTAATTGAACCGGTGCAGAATCTGAAAACAAACCACCTGGGAAGCAAAAACCCGAGAATCCACATGGACGAAACACTTATTGCACTTTCAATCTGTGCCGCAAGCGACGAGGTTGCAAAGCGTGCCCTTGATGGTCTGGGACAGTTGAAAGGAGCGGAAGCTCATACATCGGTAATTCTATCCGAGGTGGACGAGCTTATGTTCAAAAAGCTTGGCATAAATCTGACCAGTGAAGCTATTTACAATAAGTAATAAAAAAACCACCTGATTAGAGGTGGTTTTCTTTTTTATACATCATAGTCAAGCTTGAACTTTTCGCCACAGCCGTAATTTTCGTAAACATAGTCGATATCCTTATCGCCACGACCTGATAAACAAGCAAGGATTGAACCCGACTTGTGCTCTTTTGCATAGCGGATTGCATACGCAACTGCGTGGGCACTTTCAATTGCAGGGATGATACCCTCATATCTTGATAAAAGGAAGAATGCTTCCATAGCCTCTTCGTCAGATACGGTTTCATAGTTAACTCTGCCCAAATCACGAAGATGTGCATGCTCCGGTCCAACGCCAGGGTAGTCAAGACCTGATGCGATTGAGTAAACAGGAAGTGGTTCACCCTTTTCGTCCTGTAGAACATAAGTTTCAAAACCGTGAATTCTGCCCTTTGTACCGTATTTCATAGTAGCGGCATGGTCACCAATCTTTTCGCCGCGGCCAAGAGGCTCAATGCCGTAAATTTCAACAGGGTCTGCCAAAAACGGCGTAAACATACCAAGTGAGTTTGAGCCACCGCCAACGCAGGCACAAACCGCATCCGGCATAATTCCTGTCATTTCTAAAAACTGCTCTCTTGCTTCAATACCGATAACTGACTGGAAGTCACGAACCATTTTCGGGAATGGATGTGGGCCTAAAGCTGAGCCGATGCAGTAGATTGCATCCTTGTATTCATTTAAGTATGCTTCAAAAGCGGCGTCAACTGCTTCCTTTAGTGTTTTTAAACCATGGGATACAGGGATAACATTTGCACCAAGCATTTTCATTCTTATAACATTCGGGTGCTGCTTTTCAATGTCAACCTCGCCCATGTAAACATCACATTCCATGCCGAAATATGCAGCAGCAGTAGCTATTGCAACACCGTGCTGACCTGCACCTGTTTCCGCAATAAGCTTTTTCTTACCCATGTATTTTGCCAAAAGACCTTCGCCCATGCAGTGATTAAGCTTGTGGGCACCTGTGTGGTTTAGGTCTTCTCTTTTTAAGTAAATCTGGCAGTTGCCGAAAATCTTTGAAAGTCTTTCGCAGTGATATACAGGGGTTGGTCGGCCCTGAAATTCCTTTCTTATTCTGCGAAGCTCGTTGATGAACTGCGCAGAGTGGCAGATTGCTTCATAAGCATCGTCTGCCTCGCGGAATGCAGGCACAAGCTTTTCATGAATGAAAGCACCGCCGTATTTGCCGAAAAATCCGTCTTTATCAGGATAGTTTTTAAGGTATGTCTTGAAATCATTTTCATTAAAACTCATTTTAGTTTCCTCCAAATTAGTATTATAAAATTAAAAAGTCCCAGAACAGACCAGTCCTGAGGCAAGCAATAAAACTCATATTCAAAACCAATCTAATCTATTCTAATCTAATCTATTCTACAAGTATTATAGTAGCAATTTTTGAAAATGTCAACAGTTTTTTGTATAGTTTCTGAAAAATGGAGCAAAATGAAAATGTAGCGTGCGGGTAAGCATGCTATCATTTACCCTTTTATCATATATACCACCACAACAACAGAGCCTTTTCCATTCGGAAAAGGCTCTGTTGCAATATGTTTTTCCTATCCCTTGTTTATACAAATGTAATTTTACTTATACCAAAAGATAAATGCGCAAGTAAAAAAAGATGTGAGAAATCACATCTTTTTTTTAATTCTTACTTTTCAATCACAGCTCTTGCTACACGAACTCCAAGGGATTTTCCGTAAGGATAGCCTGTGAAGTTAACGCAAAGCATATCTTCACCCTGAATGAATTTAAGTTTCTCGCCGTTATCCATCCATTCAATAGATGAAACCTTATCGGTCACATTGCCGAAAGAGTAGCTTCCGAAATATTTTCCGCCAACTGTTACATTGGCACTACCCTCAATACCAAGGTCAAACACGAATATGTATAGGTGTTTTCCGTCATAGCTTTTCAAAATGAAGTTTTTGCCGACGCTATATGAGTTATATGGTCTTCCGTTATAAATTGCTTCTC
>JAZNWI010000048.1:0-2976 GCA_045593305.1 Clostridia bacterium
GATTTTTCATGCAGAGCAAGGCGCGCATTGCGTGGCGCGGGTGTTTTTCGGGAAGCATTTTGGCATTGAAAAATAAAAAATGCATATTGCGAAGAAAAACACTTGCAATCCGCGAACGCTTGTGTTATAGTAAGCGGGCGAAAAAGAGAATATCCGGGTGTAGCGCAGATTGGTAGCGCGCTTGAATGGGGTTCAAGAGGCCGCAGGTTCGACTCCTGTCACTCGGACCAAAAAATCCAGACCGTCAGAGACGGGCTGGATTTTTTGCATTTCGGCGTAGTGGGACAAGAACCTGCGGCCTCTTGGGCGCGCGAGCGCCGTGCTTTGATGTGACCGGCGGCTTTTCTGTATGTTAGTCGTAATCCTCTTCGCGCAACAGCAAGTGTTCATAGTTTGGGCTTTTTCTCCAACTGTTGTTATGGTGTTGAATATACGCCTTCTTCGAGCCAAACTCATGCCACACATTCCAGCCGGTTTGTCCCTGAGGATATTTATCAGGAACAATCACCACTGTAATATCTAATATCTTCTGCGGATTTCCATGCGGTACAAATCGAACAACAATACTATGCTCGCTTTGTTTGCGCATCCGTTTTGCTATTGGAATTCGATCGTCCATTTTAGGCATAATTTTATATCCGGGATCGTGATAAAAATAAGCCCACTGTCCGTCTGGCAATTGCACCTTCTTTAATTCAAATGGAACGGATTCCGCTTGATTGTTCTTCCATTTAACAAAACACACATCAGAAAATGTTATTTCTTCATTTTCTACATAAGGACCAACAAAATAAACCGACAGGCCTTTGGAGGCACCACCTACATTGATCGCACTTACTATACTGGGCTTTTCCAAGAAGCACGGCATCCCTGAAGCCATGTACTGTACAAGTTTTGGCGCATCCTGTGTTTTCGCTACTTCCGGAAGTTTGAAATACAAGTATGTTGCCCGTTTGCTCAAATCATAATCAGAAAGATACTCGTATGAAGCTGCGCCGTTATTTTGTGGCAGACAAATGCAATGTTCTATCTCCGCAAGAACCTCTTCGGCGAAAACATATTCTTTCTTCAGACTCTCTTTGAAGGCTTCGAAATCACAAACCTTATTCTTCCATGCCGATAGATTTGTCCGTTTCCGAATACCTAATCCGGCAGCGCTGCCAACGCCAGCCCATGCGTCCACATTATTTTCAGCATCAATTAGATTAAGATAGAGAAAATCGCTATCAAAGCAGGATATGCCCAAAATATCTGTTTTCAATTCGTCAGATATAGGGGTTGCATAGTCAACAAACTGTTTGGGTTCATCAAAGGAAAACAGATCAGAATAAACGGAATACCAGTCCGATTTTTCGTCAGACACAATCGCAAACGCACCGTCCGCTTCATCTTTGGATGTGGCCAACATGTATTGCTTTTCAGCCATCGCTTTGCCGATGTAATCAGCGATTCGTGTTACGTTTATCGAATTACGTTTCCGAATGTGCAGATTAGAAAACCAACTTCCCATAATGGCACCCTCCTTTTGTGTTTAGCATATCATATACAACACAAATACACAAGTTTGCCAATGGCAGCATCTGGTTACATCTGTATCCATAATTGCCACTATACCAAAAAAATCCAGACCGTCAGAGACGGGCTGGATTTTTTGCATTTAGCGCAGCGGGATTGGAATCTGCATCTTTGTGTGGTATAATCTGTGCAGACAACTTGAATTTGACGGCGAGGAAATTCGGATGCAGTTTTTGAATACAGATTTTTTGGAAAGTGAAGAAATCAAATTGGTTGTAGACCGACTGTCTGAGGGAAACCCTGCAAGGAATTGGGTGCCTGCCTATCACTTCTACATATGCGATTTGCATGGGAATATAATGGGAAACTGTGATTTGCGAATTGGATATACCGATGGGTTTTACTATGGCGGACATATCGGATATAGCATCAACGAGGAGTACCGGTCGCATCATTATGCAGCCAAAGCCTGCAAACTTTTGTTCTCTTTAGCGAAAAAGCATGAAATGCGTTATTTATATATCACATGCAATCCTGATAATTTGCCGTCCAGAAAAACTCTGGAATATCTGCAGGGAGATTTTCTTGGTGTTGTGGAATTGCCCGAAGATAATGATATGAGGGTTGTTGAGGGAGAAACCCACAAATGCATTTATAAATTCTGTCTATAAATCCCAATTCGGCGAGGCGGTGTATTTATGAGCATCACGATTGAAAAAGCAACGAGTGCGGATGCGGCTGAAATATTGCAATTTCTGAAACAGATCGGCGGAGAAACGGACAATTTGACATTCGGGGGAGAGGGGCTGCCGATCACCCCGGAATCCGAAGCGGCATACATTTGTCAGATGGAAAGCTCCTGCGATGAGATTATGCTTGTTGCGAAAGAGGATGGAAAAATCGTCGGCAATGCCAGTTTGAGCCGCTTGCCTCGCAGGATGCGGCATCGTGGAGAGGTCAGCGTTTCCGTTTTGCGGGAATATTGGAATAAAGGGATCGGAGGTCGGCTGCTGCAAAGCATCATCCGGTTTGCCGAGGAAAATTCCTTTGGAGTCATTGATCTTCAGGTTCGCAGCGACAATTATTCAGCAATACATCTGTATGAAAAGTTCGGTTTTCAAAAAATTGGAACGCATCCTGCGTTCTTCAAAATCGGTAAGGAAGAAATAGCCTTTGACTATATGTACCTGAAAATGCAGGAATGAGCGTTGTTTTTTGCGGTATAACGAAATAAGGCGGTGGGATATATGCTGTTCCGATTTTCAAGAAGAAAACGCATTATTAAAAAAGCTGTAGAGAAAACGGTTGAGGATTTTTCCTACAGAACGCCTAAAATTTATCAACATTTCTTTTATGGTGCCTTTGATATTGAACCGCAGCATCTTGTTGTTTGGTATTTGTTTGAAACAGATGCCGAGTTAGAGGCAGCAAAATCGTCAGGCTATTGCGTCGAACTGGAAA